>JALYXK010000145.1 GCA_030947145.1 Actinomycetota bacterium | reverse complement strand
TGGCCGTGCCGGGCCTGACCCCGACGCGCTGCAGGTAGTCCCGCAGGCCGGCGACGCTGTAGACGATCTCCATCGCTCGGCCACCCAGCACGTAGCTCGGGCGGACCAGCAGGGGAAAGCCGACCTCGGGGGCGCGCTCGAGCGCCTCCTCCGCACAGGACGCCGTCGCGTACGGCGGGGCTGCGTAGCCGAGCCGGTCCAGCAGCGCCCCGAACCGGGCGCGATCCTCGGCCAGATCGATCGCGTCGATCCCGGTGCCGAGGATCGGAATTCCCGCCTCGTGCAGGCCGGCGGCCAGCTTCAGCGGGGTCTGACCCCCGAACTGCACGATCACGCCTTCGAGCTCAGCCCCGTCCGCTTCGGCGCGGCAGACGGCCAGCACGTCATCCAGGGTCAGCGGCTCGAAGTACAGCCGGTCGGAGGTGTCGTAGTCGGTCGAGACCGTCTCGGGGTTGCAGTTGACCATGACCGCGTCGCGGCCCAGCGCGCGAACGGTCTGGGCGGCGTGGACGCAGCAGTAGTCGAACTCGATGCCCTGCCCGATCCGGTTGGGTCCCGAGCCGAGGATCACCACGCTCGGTCGCTCCCCGCGATCGATTTCGGAGACCGCCGGGGCCCGCTCCCAGGCCGAGTAGTAGTACGGCGTGCGCGCCGCGAACTCGGCCGCGCAGGTGTCGACGGACTTGAAGGTGCGCTGACCGGCGAACGGTGCTTCCGGCTCGGCCACCAGCTCGGCAAGCTCGTGCAGGAACCACGGGTCGATGTCGGTGCGCTGATGGAGCTCCGCCACACCGGTCCCGCGCCGGAGCGCCTCGAGCAGGTAGTCGAAGCGCTCGGCCCCGGGCGCCTGCAACAGCTCGAGCAGCACGGCGTCGTCGTCGGGCATGACCGCCGGAGAGTCGAGCTCGCGCGAGCGCAGCGCCTTGGCGAACGCCTGCTTGAACGTGCGCCCGATGGCCATCGCCTCGCCGACCGATTTCATGTGGGTGGTCAGCCCGACCTCGGCGCCGGGGAACTTCTCGAAGGCGAACCGCGGCCACTTGACCACGCAGTAGTCGATCGCGGGCTCGAAGCTGGCCGGCGTGGCCCGGGTGATGTCGTTGGGGATCTCCTGGAGCGTGTAGCCGACGGCCAGCCGCGCGGCGATCTTGGCGATCGGGAATCCGGTGGCCTTGCTGGCCAGCGCGCTCGATCGCGAGACCCGGGGGTTCATCTCGATCACCACGATCTCGTCGGTCTCCCGGTTCACCGCGAACTGGACGTTTGAGCCGCCGGTCTCGACCCCGACCGCGCGGATCACGGTGATGGCCTGATCACGTAGGGCCTGAAACTGCTTGTCGGTCAGCGTCTGCTGGGGCGCCACGCAGACGCTGTCGCCGGTGTGGACGCCCATTGGATCGAGGTTCTCGATCGAGCACACGATCACCACGTTGTCGGTGTGGTCGCGCATCACCTCGAGCTCGAACTCGCCCCAGCCCAGGACCGACTCCTCGAGCAACACCTGGCCGATCGGAGAGGCCTCGAGACCGCGCCCGACCATCGTCTCGAGCTCGGCCTGGTGGCGGACCACCCCTCCCCCGGTCCCGCCCAGCGTGAACGCCGGGCGTACGATCATCGGCAGACCGAGGTCCGTCACGGCATCGTGAGCGTCAGCGAACGATGTCGCAATCACGCTCCGCGGCACGCGCAGGCCCGCCCGGTCCATGGTCTCCCGGAACAGCTCCCGGTCCTCGGCGCGGTTGATCGCCGCGTAGTTGGCGCCGATCAGCTCGACGCCATGACGCTCGAGCGCCCCGTCCTCGTGCAACGCCTTGGCCAGGTTCAGCGCGGTCTGGCCGCCGAGCGTGGGCAGCAACGCATCCGGCTGCTCGCGCTCGATCACCTGGGCCAGGGGACCCGGCAGCAGCGGCTCGATGTAGGTGGTGCTGGCCACCTCGGGGTCGGTCATGATCGTGGCCGGATTCGAGTTCACCAGGACCACCTCGTAGCCCTCGTCCATCAGCACGCGGCAGGCCTGCGTGCCCGAGTAGTCGAACTCGGCGGCCTGGCCGATCACGATCGGGCCGGAGCCGATCAGCAGGATCTTTTGGATGTCGTCGCGCCGCGGCATCGCTCAGGCCGCGGCCTTGATCGCGTCGACGAAGCGGTCGAACAGGTACAGCGAGTCGTGGGGACCGGGTCCGGCCTCGGGGTGGTACTGGACGGTGGCGCCCGGGACGTCGCGCAGCGTGAGCCCCTCGACGGTGTGGTCGTAGAGGTTGATGTGGGTCAGCTCGGCCGCGCCGAAGTCGGTCTCCCAGCGCACCGGCTCGTCGTCATCGATCGTTCGGGTGCCTCCCGGACCGAGGACGGCGAACCCGTGGTTCTGGCTGGTGATCTCGGTCCGCCCCGTGCTCAAGTCCTTGACCGGATGGTTGGCCCCGTGGTGTCCGAACGGCAGCTTGTACGTCTCTAGGCCGACGGCGCGGCAGAGCAACTGGTGGCCGAGGCAGATCCCGTAGACGGGCAGCCGGCCGACCAGCTGGCGCACGGTCTCCACCACGTAGTCGAGCGCCGCCGGGTCGCCGGGACCGTTGGCCAGGAAGATCGCGTCCGGACCGCCGGCCAGCAGCTCGGCCGCCCCGGCGGTGCAGGGGTGCAGCTGGATGCTCGCCCCGCGTTCTTGCAGGTTGCGGATGATCGAGAGCTTGACGCCGGTGTCGATCATGGAAATACGAACCCCGCCTACCCCGTCCGCCGCGCCGGCCAGTGTGATCGGCTCCGGCGGCGTCACCTCCCGCGCCAGGTCCCGGCCGGTCATCGCCGGCTCGGCGGCGATCAGCGCGCGGGCATCGGCCTCGCCGATCCGGGCCGGGAAGACACCCCCACGCATCGCCCCGGCGTCGCGGATGTGGCGCACCAGCGCCCGGGTATCGAGGTCGGTGATCGCCGGGATCGCGCAATCGTTCAACCAGCGCAGCCACCCGCCCTCCGCCCCGGGGACGCTCGCATGCTTGCGCTTGAAGTCCACGGCGGCGCGCATGATCGCCGCCCGGGCGTGGACTCGATCCGATTCCATCGCCTCGGCGGAGACGCCGTAGTTGCCGATCTGGGGGTAGGTGAAGGTGATCAGCTGGCCGGCGTAGCTCGGATCGGTCATCGCCTCCTGGTAGCCGGACATCGAGGTGGTGAACACGATCTCGCCCACCGCCGGCACGTCGGCGCCACACGAGAGCCCGTCGAAACGCGTCCCGTCCTCGAGGAGGACGTAGGCGGTAGCCGCGCTCATCGGCTGGAGAGCGCCCCGGCCCCGGTGAGCATCGGCGCCCGGAAGGCGATGGTGCCGGCGGCAACGGTGAGCTCGACGCGACCGTGGAAGGTCCGTCCGTGAAAGCAGCAGTTGGCGGCGCGGCTCGCGTAGCCGTGGGCCCCGACCTCGAACTGGGCGCCGAGGTCGACCAGGCACAGGTTGGCGCTCTCTCCGACCGCGATCCGCGGGACGGGAAGCTCGTATAGGGCGCCGCCCGAGGTGAGCCGCTCGATCACCGTCTCGAGGGCAAGCGCGCCCGGGAGCACGAGCTCGCTGTAGAGCGCCGCGAAGGCCGTCTCCAGACCGGTCGTCCCCATCGGCGCCTGCTCGAACGGAACCTCCTTCTCGTGGGTGGCGTGCGGCGCGTGGTCGGTCGCCACGCAATCGATCAGGCCACTGCGCAGCGCCTCGATCAGCGCCCGGCGGTCGGTCTCGGTCCGCAGCGGGGGGTTCATCTTGAAGCGGCTGTCGAGCGTGCGCACGATGTCGTCGGTCAGCGTGAGATGATGCGGGGTGGCCTCGCCGGACACCCGCGCGCCCTGGTCCCTGGCCTCGCTGAGCGCCCGCAGCGACTCGACGCAGGAGAGGTGCTGGAAATGCATCCGAGCGTCCTCGTAGATGGCTAGAGCCGAGTCGCGGGCGACCATCGTCGATTCCGACAGCGACGGTATTCCGGCCAGGCCGAGGCGGGCCGAGACGGCCCCCTCGTGCATCACGCCGTCGCCGGAGAGGGCCGGATCCTCCTCGTGCAGCGCGATCACCCCGCCGCACAGCCGCTGGTACTGCAGCGCCTTGCGCAGCATCCCGGCCGAGACCACCGGCTTGCCGTCATCGGTGAAACCGAGGGCACCGGCCTCGCGTAGCGCGGCCATCTCGGTCAGTTCCTCGCCCTTCAACCCACGGGTGATCGAGGCCAGGAAGCCGACCGGAACGCGGGCCTGTCGACGGGCGCCGTCGACCAGCGAGCGCAACACGGCCGGGTCGTCGAGCACGGGGTCGGTGTTCGGCATCGCGATCACCGCGCAGAAGCCCCCGGCGGCGGCCGCCGCGGTGCCGGTGTCGAGGTCCTCCTTGTACTCCTGGCCCGGAGTGCGGAGGTGCACGTGCGGGTCGACGAAGCCGGGGAAGGCGTGCTTGCCGGTGGCGTCCAGGGTCTCGCCGTCCTCCGGAGCCGGCAAGGATCCGGGGGCGCCGAGCTCGGCGATCCGGCCGTCGCGGATCAGGAGGTCGTGGGGACCGTCGAGGTCCTCGCGCGGATCGAGCACCTGGGCGCCGCGGAGCAGCAACTCGGCCGGTTGGCGATCGCGGTGGAACATCCGGGTGATCGCCATATCGTTCGTATCCATTCTTATGCCACCGCGGCCAGCATCGGCGAGCCGACCAGCAGCTCGAACAGGACGGCCATCCTCACCGAGACCCCGGCCTTGACCTGCTCTCCGATCAGCGCCTGCGGCGAGTCGATCGCGTCGGCCGACAGCTCGACACCGCGATTCACCGGGCCGGGATGCATCAGCAGCTGCCCGGGCCGTAGCCGCGCCGCGCTGACCTGGTAGCACCGCGCGTACTCGCGCAGCGAGGGCACGAACGACTCGCGCATCCGCTCGTTCTGCATGCGCAGGACGTAGACCACGTCGGCCTCGCGGAGCCGGTCGAGTGTCGTGCTCGCGCCGCACCCCAGCGCTTCGATTCCCCGCGGGATCAGCGTGGGCGGTCCGCACACGGTGACCTGGGCGCCCATCCGCTGCAGCGCCAGGATGTTCGAGCGCGCCACGCGGGAGTGCAGCACGTCACCGACGATCCAGATATTGACGCCGTCCAGCGAACCAAGCCGCCGCCGTAACGTGAAGACGTCGAGCAGGGCCTGGGTCGGGTGCTCGTGCTTGCCGTCCCCGGCGTTTATCACCGATGCCTCGGTCCAGCCGGCCACGAGCTGCGCGGCCCCGGCATGCGGGCTGCGGATCACGATCGCCGCGGGGTCATAGGCGGATAGGGTCTGTACCGTGTCCTTGAGCGATTCGCCCTTGTCGACCGAGGAGCCGACCGAGCGGACGCTGACCACGTCGGCGCTGAGCCGCTTGGCCGCGAGCTCGAAGGAGGAGCTGGTCCGGGTCGAAGATTCGTAGAACAGGTTGACGATGGTGCGGCCGCGCAGTGCGGGCACCTTCTTGATCTCGCGGCCGGAGACCTCGGCGAAGGACTCGGCGCGGTCGAGGATCCGCTCGATCCCCTCGCGGTCGAGGTCGTCGATGGAGATCAGATGGCGGGGAACTCGCCTGGCGGCTCGTCCCTTGGAGAATTGCCCGGGGGGCAATTCTCCGGGTGTCATCGGGTTCATGCGGCCTTGCTCCCAGGCTCGGGGTCCGCACGAGCGATCGCGACCTCGTCGTAGCCGTCGATCTCCTCTACCCGGACGTTGACGCGCTGCTCGTGCGAGGTGGGGAGGTTCTTGCCTACGTAATCGGGCCGGATCGGCAGCTCGCGGTGACCGCGGTCGACCAGCGCCGCAAGTTGCACTCGCGCGGGCCGGCCGTAGTCGAAGATCTCATCGACCGCCGCGCGCACCGTCCTTCCGGTGTACAGCACGTCATCGATGATCACGATGGTGCGCCCGTCGACCGGGAAATCGAGCTGGGTCGAGCGGACTATCGGCGCGTTCGGGCGGATCGCCAGGTCGTCGCGGTAGAACGAGATATCGACGAAGCCGAGCGGGACCGGCGAGGCGAGGAGCTCAGTGGTCAAGGCGTGCATCCGCTCGGCCAGCACCGCGCCGCGGCGATGGATTCCCACCAAGGCGATCGTCCCGTCGGGATTCTTCTCGACGATCTCGTGGGCTATCCGCACGAGCGTGCGGCGTATGTCATTGCGGTCGAGGACGACCGTGTGGGGTGGCAACGTGCTCCTTCCTGGCCTCTCGGGACCGGGTTAAAGGGGCCGAC
>JALYXK010000140.1 GCA_030947145.1 Actinomycetota bacterium | reverse complement strand
GCGCGATCGCCACCGACAGCCCGGTGATGGTGATGTTGTAGAAGACCTTGCGGACGGGCTTGGAGAGCGCCCAGCCGTAGGCGAAGTTCATGAACGAGCCGTCGATCGAGTCCATCAGGGACATCCCGGCGGCGAACAGGATCGGCAGACAGAGGATCGCGTACCAGGGGAGACCCGCGCCCGCGGCGCCGCCGGCCAGTACGAGCAGCGTGACCTCGGTGGCGGTGTCGAAGCCGAGGCCGAACAGCACGCCGATGGGGTACATCTGCTCGGGCTTGGTCACCGCTCGGGTCAGACGGCCGAGGAAGCGGTTCATCAGGCCGCGGTTCTGCAGCTGCTTCTCCAGCGCGGCCTCGTCGAACCGGCCGGACTTCATCTCGCGAAACACCTTGATGATCCCGACCAAGATGACCACGTTGAGCGCGGCGATCAGGTAGAGGAAGGAGCCGGACACCAGCGTCCCGACCCAGCTGGTCACCTGGTGGAGGCTCGAGTGGTCGTGCTTGACCGGACCGGCCAGCGTCTTGATCCCGATCGAGAGTAGGAACGCGAGCACGAACACCACGCTGGAGTGCCCGAGCGAGAACCAGAACCCGACGCTCAGGGGGCGCTTGCCCTCGCTCATCAGCTTGCGCGTGGTGTTGTCGATGGCGGAGATGTGGTCGGCGTCGAAGGCGTGACGTAGACCGAGGGTGTAGGCCGTGAGGCCGATGCCGACGGTGAACGCTCCGGCAGATCCAAGCCGGTAGTGCTCGGGCGCAACCAGGGCGATCAGGGTCAGGAATCCGGCCACGTGCAGGCCGACGACCACGAGCACCATCATCAGCAGCGTCCGGCGCTGCGGCGCTTCCAGTGAGGCCCAGAATGCCCGCAGGCGTGGACGTCGCGTGACGGCCACCGACGATGCTTCCATCAGGGTTCTCCTCTGCTCCCCGGAGTGGTAAACGTGGTCGCCCCCCCGGCCGGAGAGGCGACCACGCCGTTACCGCGCTCGGGCTAGCTCAGCGTGAGCTCGGCGATCGCCGCCTCGGGGACGGTCACGACCGGACCGGGCGTCGAGGCGTCCGCCCAGATCAGGTAATCACCGGCGGGGAGGCTGCCGAAGATGGCGGCCAGGACCGATCCCGCCTGGGTGGCGCGCTCGTGCACTCCGGTGTGCACCCGACGGCCGTCATCCTCGACACGGCTGATCTCGATCTCTCGATCGCGATAGATCTCATCGGGGTAGATCACCAGCGCCCCGCGTCCCGTCCCGATGTCGAGCGCGACGCTGCCGCTTGCGGCCTGATTGAGCGGCCGGACGGCTTCTCCCGCCCGGGCCGCTTCGGTGGTGGTGGCTGTGTTGCACATTGGGCTGATCTCCTTTAGGCGACCAGGCCGAGCGGCGAGGTCTGGTAGCCGCTCTGAGGCGTCCCCAGGAAGGGGAACGTCGACAGATACCTGGTGTCGGCGGGGGTCAGCCCGTCGGTGAGCAGGGCCGCCGCGCCATCGGGCTTGTAGCCCTTGTCGACGAGGGGGTAGGTCGCGCCGGCGATCGCCCGCAACTCCACCGAGGTGATGTCGTCGAACACCCGACGCCCGTTCGGGAACCCAGCGAGGTCGTTTCCGAGCAACCCGAGCGGGCTCGGATCCTTGGTCGTCGGCGGGATCGCCATGTTGAGCCGCAGCTCGTCCGCGTAGGTGGTCCCGGTGTAGTTCTGGAACCCGGGAATGATTCCGTTGGGAAGCCCGGTCAGCAGGATCGCGACGAGATCCGCCCGGGCTGCCTTGATGCGGGCCAGCTTCGGGAATACGCCGGGGTACAGGACCGGCAGCAGCGCCGCCAGCTCGGGGTGCTTGACGTAATCCAGGAACTGCTTGTCCTGGGCGGGCATCAGCGAGTTCCAGAGGTCCTTCTTGCCCATCGGCACGATCACCTCGTTGAACAGCGGGTTCCCGAGTCGGGAGACCTGGACCCAGCTGCCCGCCTCCTGCAAGACTCCGCCCGGCTCGCGGATCAGCGACTTCCGACGGCTGGCCGCCCCCCACACGCCGATCACCGAGTCCGGCGACATCACGTCGGTGGGCGTGGTGCCGCTGCGGGTCAGATCGCGCTTGGGGACCTTGATGGCGATCGAGTGGACGCCGAATCCGTTGGTGGAGTTGACGCCCATGGAGTTAGCCATCCCGCCGATGTGCAGCTTCTCGAACGGGCGCAGGTCACCGAGGTCGAAGATCGCCCCCAGGTCGATGTAGAAGCCCTCGAGCCGTTGCCCGGCGAACACCTTGCGTCCTCCGCCGAGGGAATGGATTCCCTCCGCGGCCAGAGCGGCGTAATCCGGCGTCGACGCCGGCCCGATGTTGCAAGGGGGGCAAGTCAAGCCGCTGCCCAGCACCTGGCGCTTGCCGTCCTGGACCCGGGTGACTGTGTAGAACTGGCGACGGTTCCAGTTCGGGCTGTCGATCGAATTGATCGGGCCCGTGTTGTAGAGGAACGTATTCGGGTTCTGAACTATCGTCTCGAAGTCGAACTCGTAGGTGATCTCCGGCAGGCCGTCGCCGTCGTTGTCGATATAGATGTAGTACCGAACGTCGTCGCCGAACTCGAAGAAGTTCGGTCCGCCGAACGGGGCCTCGAACGGCAGGTAATTCGTGATGATCGTGACCGAGCCGGGATCATCCGGGGTGACGAACGCGTAGGTGTCGGTGTTATCGGCGACCGGATCTTTGCTGGTCGCCGGTGCCTCGCGATGAGACGACATGGAAATTCCTTCCGAGTAGGTAGGCGAAAGAGACGGGCTCTAGGGCAGGCTTGCGCCCGGCTTAGCCGGCGGCGCGAGCGATCTTGGCCGCCAGCGTGGGGTCGTGGATGAACACCTCGCGGTCCCCCGACATCAGCGAGATCTCGCCGGTCTTGGGGTTCTTGAGGTACGCCACCACAGGCTCAGAGCCGACCGGGCCGGCGTCCGCTTCCGCCTGAGAGGTGACGAGAGTGCCGATCACGGTCAGGCCCGCAGCCGCTCCCGCCGAAGACTTTACAAATCCGAGACGCGTGAGATCACTCACGAGATCCTCCTCCTACGTTGTTGTTTAACCAGCCTACGCACGCAGCCGGAAAACCGATCACTGCCAATTGTTAACTAAAGCTTGCGGGGTGGGAGAGAGCCAGCGGAAGGAATCAGATCAGCCCGCCGTCCTCAATATCAGCGGACGCACCACAGACGGCCGCGAACGCCGACAAGGAGTTTCCCATGCGCTCATCGATGAAGTTCATGCTCCCAATGCTGGCTGCCTCGCTGCTGCTGGCCGCCTGCGGCAGTAGCTCGAGCGGCAGCTCGAGTCAGAGCGCGGCGGCGCCGAGCGCCCCGGCGACGTCGCCGAGCCCGGCCGGCGGCTCGAGCGTGCTGGTGAAAACCGCCTCGAGTTCCAAGCTCGGGACGACCGTTCTGGTCGACGGGCAGGGTATGACGCTGTACCACCTCAGCGCCGAGCAAAACGGAAAATTCATCTGCACCAGCGCCGTCTGCGTGAACGCATGGCACCCCCTCACCCTCCCGTCGGGCAGCAAACCCAATGGGAAGGTAGGGTCGCTGGGCGAAATCAAGCGCCCCGGTGGCGGCGTCCAGGTCACGTACAAGGGGATGCCGTTGTACACCTTCGCGCAGGACACGACCGCCGGCCAGGCCAACGGCCAGGGGGTCAAGGACGTCGGCACCTGGACCGCGGTCACCACGAGCTCCAGCGCCGGCAGTGCCCCGGCGACACCAACCACACCTTCCGCCTCCGGTGGAGGTGGATACGCGTATTGACCCGGGGCGCAGGATGGCCGGGCGGCGCGCCGCCTGGCCGGCTGCGCCTCGACCGCGCTGGGTATCTGTCTAGCGCTGCTGGCCGGATGCGGGAGCCGGGCGCCCGCAACGCCCGGCCCCGGATCGCCCCGGACGGCTCTGGAGCGCTACGTCACGCAGATCGAACCGATCAGGCTGTCGGTGAACCGGCTGCTCGAGGGAGCTGACCCGATCCTGGAAGCGTTTCGCCAGCACCGCGACTCACCCCGGCATGCGGCGGCCCGAATGGGCGCGCTCGAGGTTCGGCTCGCGACCGCGACCGTCGACATCTCGGCGATTGAGCCGGCCCTGCCCGTGCTGCGCTCCCTTCAGGCCGGATACGCCGCGACCTGCGTGCTCGAGGACGCCTACTGAGCATCCTGGTCTCCGGCCTGGCCCGCGATGCCCTGCGCGACCTGCCCGACACTCAGGCCGTTCAGCGCGCGGCGATCATTCGCTGGCGCACCGACCTGATGGTCCTGGCACGCCGGTGGAGGACTTTCCTATCCCCCGATCTCCAGCAGGCCGGGAGGGGTGAGATCGCTCCGGCGCTCGGGGGCAGCTGAGCCGTTCCTCGGCCCCCCGGCGGCCACGATCGGTGGGGGCCTGGGCTGGTCGTACGCTTGGGCGATGTCCTCGGCGTCCCGCAGCGGCGGAACTTCGAACGCGGGCGCCGGGGAGGCGGCCAGCGCACAGTCGCGAACGACGATCGTGTCGATCGCCGCGGCGGCCGTGCTGATGGTCTTGAAGCTCGTGACGGGCCTGCTCAGCGGGAGCCTCGGCTTGATCTCGGGGGGGGTCGAGTCGAGCGGTGACGTGGTCGCGGCAGTGTTCACGTTCTTCGCCGTGCGGATCGGTGGTCGCCCGGCGGACCGGGATCATCCCTACGGACACCGTCGCGCCGAGAACCTCGGGGCGCTGGGTGAGGCCGGGATCCTGATTATCGGCGGCGTGTTCGTGGCCGTCGATGCGGTCAGAAGGACCGCCCAAGGCGGGGGGGCGCCCGACGCCGGCTGGGTTGTGTTCGCCGTGATGGCGATCGCCCTGGCGGTCGACCTGAGCCGGACCATCGTTTCGCTGCGCGCGGCGCGCCGCTTTGCCAGTCCGGCGCTGCGCTCCAACGCGTTTCACTTCGGTGCCGACATGGCCGGCTCGGTGGCGGTACTGGCCGGGCTGATCGCTTCCCGAGCCGGTTTTCCGCGCGGTGACGCGATCGCCGCATTGGTGGTCGCCGCACTGGTGTTCGCGGCCGCTGCTCGCCTGATCGCCGTGAACGCCAGGGCGCTGATGGATACCGCTCCGGCCGAGGCGACCGACGCGGCGGAGCGGGCCGTCCTCGTGCTGGCTCCGGACATCGAGCTGCGCCGGTTGCGTCTTCGGGAATCCGCCGGTCGCTATTTCGCCGATGTGGTGGTCACGGTTCCCCCCGGACGGGCGGTGGTGGAGGGGCACCAGGCGGCGGACGCCGTCGAAGCGGCGATCGGCCACGCGCTACCCGGCAGCGACGTCGTGGTGCACATCGAGCCCCGGCGGCGCGGGCTCGACCTGCGCGACCGGGTCCTGGCGGCCGCTCTGTCCGAGCCACTAGTGCGTGAGGCGCACGACATCGCCATCTTCGAAAGCCCTCGGGGCGTCTTCGTGTCCCTGCATCTAAAGCTCCCGGACGAGCTCAGCGTCCGCGATGCCCACGATGTCGCTGAACGCGTCGAACAGACGATCCGCAACCAGACCGGAGTGATCGACGCGCAGACCCATCTGGAGCCGCTCGAGCGTCCGATCGCCCTCGCGAACGTCAAGGCGGACCGCCGCGAGGTGCGCGCGATCGAGGAGCTGGTCGCCCGCCATACCGAGGCCAAGGCGCGGACCGTGCGGGTTCTCCCGACCGAGTCGGGGGAGGTCCTGTTCCTCACTGTCCAAGTCGGCGATCGCGCGTCTCTGACCGACGCCCACGAGCTGGCCAGCCAGCTCGAGGAAGACCTCCGCGCCCACCTCCCGGACGTCGCCGAGGTCGTGGTTCACACCGAGCCGTAGGGCTGCCGATCCCGAGGGCCCGTGCCCGAAAGTTGCCCTCGTCCTTCCTGTAGCGTAGATCGCATGGAGCTCGAGGTTCGGCACCGCAACAACGTGATCGTCCACGGGTGCGAGGATGGTCAGCCGATGATCTTCGCGCACGGGTTTGGCTGCGACCAGAACATGTGGCGCTACGTCTGGCCCGCGTTCGCCGAGGACCATCGGATCATCTTGTTCGACCATGTCGGGGCCGGCGGCTCGGATGCTTCCGCTTACGACCCCGAGCGCTACGCCTCGCTTCAGCGCTACGCCGACGACGTGCTCGAGATCTGCCGCGAGCTCGAGCTCGACGATGCCATCTTCGTCGGTCATTCGGTCAGCGCCATGATGGGCGTGCTCGCGGCGGCCGCCGAGCCGCACCGATTTGCTCGGCTCGTGCTGGTCGGCCCGTCGCCACGCTATGTCGACGAGGGCGATTACGTCGGGGGCTTCGCCCGGGAGGACATCGAGGAGTTGCTGCAGTCCCTGGAGAGCAACTACCTCGGCTGGTCGAGCACGATGGCCCCGGTGATCATGGGAAATCCCGACCGTCCGGAGCTGGGGGACGAGCTGACCAACAGCTTCTGCCGAGCCGACCCCGCCATCGCCCGCCAGTTCGCGCGCGTGACGTTCCTATCGGACAACCGGGCGGATCTGTCGCGCGTGAGCACCCCGTCACTGGTGCTGCAGTGCTCCGATGACGTGATCGCCCCGCCGGCGGTGGGAGAGTACGTGCAGAGCCACCTTCGCAATAGCCGCATCGTGCAGCTGGAGGCCACGGGCCACTGCCCGAACCTCAGCGCTCCCGAGGAGACGATCGCGGCCTTGAGGGCGTTCTTGGCCGCGTGAGGCCCGAGACGGAGCTCCTAAAGGACACCGCCGAGGATCTCTTCGAGGAAGCCCCCTGCGGTTATCTCTCGACGCGCCTGGACGGGACGATCATCCAGGTCAATCGAACCTTCGAGGCCTGGACGGGACGCTCCCGGCTGGACCTGCTGGCCGGCATGCGCTTCCAGGATCTGCTCTCGCCCGGTGGACGGATCTATCACGAGACACACTACGCGCCGCTGCTGCGGATGCAAGGCTCGGTGCGGGGGATCGCGGTCGAGATCCTGCGCGCCGACGGATCGGCCCTTCCGGCCCTGATCAACTCGATGCTGAGGCGAGACGAGGACGGGCGGGGGCGAGTGATCAGAACGACCATCTTCGACGCCACCGACCGCCGTCGCTACGAGCAGGAACTGCTGCGCGCCAGCCAGCGCGAGCACGAGATCGCGCAGCAGCTGCAACGCAGCCTGCTCGCTGGGGAGTTGCCCGCCTCACCCGCGCTGGAGCTCGAGATCTTCTACTCGCCGGCGGTACGGGGACTCGCGGTCGGGGGCGACTGGTATGACTCGTTCTGGATCGAGAGCGACACGACGGTTGGACTGGTCGTGGGCGACGTCGTGGGCCGGGGCATCCCCGCGGCGGCCACGATGGGCCAACTGCGAAGCGCCGTCCGCGCGCTCGCCTCCACCGGCCTTGGGCCCGCCGCGATGCTGAACGCGCTGGACGAGTATTCCCGCCGGCACGGCGTTGGCGAGATGACGACGCTCGTGTACGCGGAGCTGGCGCTGGAGACCGGCGTGTTCCGCTTTGCCTGCGCCGGCCATCCTCCGCCGCTGATATTCGAGCCGGGCCGGGAACCCGACTACGCCTGGGGAGGCCGCTCGACTCCGCTGAACCCTCACGGAGATTCAGGCGGGCGTAGCGAATCCTGTTGCTCGCTTCGCTCTGGCGCGGTGGTACTGCTGTACACCGACGGTCTGATCGAGCGTCGCAGCTCGCCCCAACCCGACGGCGAATCGAGACTGCGGGAAGAACTCGCCGCCCACCGCAACGAGCCGCTGAAGGAGATTGCCCAGGGAATTGTCCGCGCACTGAGGGATCCTTCACATTCCGACGATGTCTGCCTGCTGGCAGCGCAGTTCCATCGGGCCTAACCGTCGGACGTTGCTGGACGCTGTAGATTTGTGAATGTCGCCTCCGCCCGGAGACATCGCGGATCAGGCGGCGCCGCAACGTGGAGGCTGGGACTCGAGCGATCCAACCGGTCGCCTTCAGGACCAGTGGTTCGCCCAACAGCGTGTAGCTGAGTGAGAATCGATGGAGCCGGTCAGTCGTCCCATATCTCGGGTTAGCAAGTCTTCGGATGGATGAGAATTCGCCGCCGCACGGCTCGCTGCGCAGGCTGGAGTTCAAGCGTTCGGTGGATTCGAGCGGGGTCGAGCTGAGGCTGACCGGCGAGCTGGATCTGGACACCACGCCCGCCCTGGACGAGGAGCTCCAAGCGATCGACCGGGAGCGCCCGGCCCGGTTGCTGGTCGACCT
>JALYXK010000240.1 GCA_030947145.1 Actinomycetota bacterium | reverse complement strand
CGCCCGGCGGGCCCGGCGGACACGCCGCCACCGGCGCACGCGCAACCTGCTCGGGCTCAGCGCCCTGGGCGCCGCCGTGGCGGTCGTGGTCCTGGCGATCGGCGCCGGTCAGCCGAGTTCGCGTTTGGGCAGTGTCTCGGCCGGCCACGCCGTGCGCCTCCCGGCGATCGGCCCGAGGCCCCGGCGCGACCGGCGCGAGCCGTACGCCACCGCGCTCGCCCCCGCCCGGATCCACGTCAAGCTCAAGCTCGGGCTGGCCAGCGGGCTGCTCTTCGACGTGCGCACCGGCCGCGTCCTGTGGCGGCGCGACCCGGGTCGGCCGCGCCCGATCGCCAGCCTCACCAAGATGATGACCGCGCTGGTCGCGCTCCAGCACTCGCGGCCGAGCGCGCGGGTGCTGATCACCCGGGACGCCGTGCGCTTCTCCGGCTCGGGCGTCGGTCTGCTTCCGCGCGGTAAGCAGGTCCGGTTGGAGACGCTCCTCTACGGCCTGTTGCTGCCCTCGGGCAACGACGCCGCGATCGCTCTGGCCGAGCACGTCGCCGGCAGCCAGATGCGCTACATCGGGTTGATGAATCAACGCGCGCGGGCGATGGGACTGACCTGCACCCACTTCTCGACCGTCTCGGGAATTGTCGACCAGGGCAACTACTCGTGCGCCACCGACCTGGCGATCATCGCCCATGCCGTCCTGGAGGAACCTCTGCTGCGGCGGGTCGTCGGCTCCCGCGATGCCGTGCTGCCGTTGCCGATCAAGGGCGGCAAGGTCTTCCTCTACAACAACAATCCGCTGCTGCGCAACCGGTACCCGGGCGTGGACGGCGTCAAGACCGGCTTCACCACGCTGGCGGGGCCCTGCCTGGTGGCCAGCGCCCGCCGCAGGCACCGGTGGCTCGGCGTCGTGCTACTGGACTCGCGCGATCCGCCCGATCAGGCGATGCAGTTGCTGAACGCCGGCTTCGCGGCCCGAGACGCCTGAACCGCGGGGGCGCCGCGTGGCGAAGGTCCGGTTGAGAGCCTCGTCGTCGAGCCACGTCCCGACTTCATCCGCCGAAGCCGGGCGCGCGAGCAGGAAGCCCTGCGCGAACTCACAGCCGTGGCTGCGCAGCCGCGACAGCTGCTCCGGAGTCTCGACCCCCTCGGCGGTCACGCCGACCTCGAGGGCGCTGGCCATGCTCAGCACCGCGCTGATGATGGCCCCGTCCTCGGTGTCCTCGCCCAGGCCTGCGACGAACGAGCGATCGAGCTTCAACCCATCGATGGTCAGGCGCTTGAGGTTGCCGATCGAGTGGTATCCCGTACCGAAGTCGTCGAGGACCAGGCCGACGCCGATCGCCTTGAGGTCGCGCAGGACACGACTGGCGGCCTCCTCGTCCTGGCGCAGAGTGCTCTCGGCGACCTCGAGGACGAGCAACTCCGGCTCCAGACCCGTCGACTGGAGGATGCGGGCGACCGCGGCCGCGATGTCGGACCGCGCGACCTGCCAAGGGGAGAGATTGACCGAGACGTGAATCGGCTGGCGGTCGGCCATCGCGTCGCGCCACTCCGCCGCCTGGCGGCACGCCTCCTCGATCGCCCACTCGCCGATCTCGCCGATCAGCCCGCTGCTCTCGGCCACGCCGATGAAGTCGGCCGGCTCGAGCAGGCCATGCTCGGGATGCTGCCAGCGCAAGAGCGCCTCGACCGCCACCATCCTGCGCTGGTCCAGCGCAAATACCGGTTGGTAGTGAAGCCTGAGCTCTTCCCGATCGCGGGCCCGTCGCAGCGCTGACTGCAGCGCGACCCGCTCGATCAGCCGCTCGCGCATCCCTTCGTCGAAGATCACCACCTGGCCCTTGCCGGCGCGCTTGGAGCGATACATGGCGGCGTCCGCATCGCGCAGGACATCCGCGGCGTGGGCGCGCTCCGGCGCCCTGACCAGCACCAGTCCGGCGCTCACCGAGACCCCGACCTCGCGCCCTGAGATCATCAACGGGACGGCGGCGGCATCGGCGATCCGCTGAGCGATCTGGACCGCGTCGGACTCGTCGCGCAGGTCCTCGCAGAGCACCACGAATTCGTCGCCACCGAACCTGGCGATCGTGTCGCCGGGGCGGACGGCGGCGCGCAGTCGGGGGGTCAGGCCCACCAGCAGCCGGTCGCCGGCCGCGTGCCCATAGGTGTCATTGACGACCTTGAAGTCATCGAGGTCCACAAACACGACGGCGAGCGTGCGCGCCGAGCGTCGGGCCCGAAGCAGCGCTTGCTCGAGGCGATCGACGAACAGCGTGCGGTTCGGCAGGCCGGTGAGCGCATCGTGACTGGCGCGATGGGCCAGGGCCGCGGCTGCCTCCTTGACCTCGGTGACGTCTCGGATCGCGGCCGAGATCAACGTTCCCGACTCGCCGGAGAGAGGGGTCAGCGAAACCTCGATCGGAAACTCGTGGCCGTCGACGCGGCGCGCCCGGAGCTCGAGCTGGGCCGGGCAGCGCGAGGCATCGGCCTCGCCCCGGGGAGGAAGCTTCGCCGCGGAGTCGGCCCGCGGGGAGACAGCGCGGGGGCGGTACCAGGGCGTGCCCGAGCCGGCCCGCGTCGGCACCAGCGCCTCGACGCACTGGCCGGTCAGCTCGTGCCGCGCGTAGCCGAACATCCGCTCGGCCTGAGAGTTGGCGAGCGCGATCCGGCCGTCGGTATCGAACACCAGCAGCGCATAGGGCGCGTCCTGAAACAGCGCGCGGAACCGCTCCTCTGCCTGCTGCACCGCGCGCTGGGCCTCGGCCAGCGTGCGCTGACTCTCGGCCAGCCGGCGCAGCGCGGCCTCCGCGACCTGGCGCTCACTGCGTACCGCGGCGACCAGCAGCCCCATCAGCGCCCCGATGCTGACGAACGTCTGCGCCCGCAGCAACTGGACGCCGCTGCTGCCACCGACGAACGGTCCCTGTCCCCGAGAGGTGAGCCACACGGCGAGTCCGGCGACCCCCAGCGCGCCGAGCACCGCGCCGACCTGCCGATAGAAGAGCGCGAGCGAGAACACCACGGGCAGGGCGAGATAGGCGGTGGCGCGGTCGTCGTGCATCAGCACCAAGCTCACACAACTCACCCCGGCGGCCAACGCCAGCCCGAGCGCCACGGCGCGCGCGGTGACCCGCGCGGGGGGCGGTCGCGCCAGCACCAGGATCGCCGTCCCGACCAGGAGTACGCCGGCGAGGTCGGCGAGCCACCAGGCCCGCCAGAGCCCCGGCGCGCGAGCCACGGACACCGATCCGAACGCCAGCAGGCTGCCGATTCCGACCGCGCCGCCGACGGCGGTGGCCAGCATCCCGGCCAGCGCGGTGATGGCGATCACATCGCTGACGCGCTCCAGCGAGCGCCGGAAGTTGATCTTTCTGAGCAGCGCGACTCCGATCAGCACCTCGATCACGTTGCCGACGCTCAGGCCCAGGACGGCCCCGAGCGACGCCGACGTCGTGGCGGTGGCCGCCACCGCACCCAGCGCGACGGCCGGCACCATCCGGTAGCCCCCGATCAGTACGGCGGCGAGCGCGATGCCGGCCGGCGGCCAGACCGGGGTGACCCCGGAGCCGCCAATGCCGAAATCGAGTCCGATCCGGGCCGAGCCGAAGTACGCGGCGGCGACCATCACCATGGCGGCCGCGTCGAGCCCGCGGCGCCTGGAACCCAGGCGCCAGTGCAACCGAGCCCGGGCTGGGCCATGCGTCGCTCCGCCCGCCGCTCCGCGTGGCACGAGTAAATCCGGACGAATCATCTACCAATCGCCGCATCGGCCCGGAATCGGGGTCACTTTAGTGACAAATCTCACACAACCCGCCAAAACCTCGCAAACACCGCGGTTAGGTCCGATTACCGACCATCGAGGGGTCCGGGTCGGCCGCTCGCTCCTGATGCCTTGCCCCGCTAAAAGCCGGGAGCGCAGCGGCATCACCCCGGATTTCGCATTGACATCCTGCTATGGGTCAACGGCGAAATTCGATGGATTCCAATGGGCATTGCTGGCACGATCGCCTCTCGTGACAATCGATACAAGGAGCCCTTCGATGCCAGTCGCTCGCATACTGCTCGTGGCCAACCGCACCGCCATGGACGAGCCGCTGATCGAGGCCGTCCGCAGCCGAGCCGGCCGGGGTCCGGTGTCGTTTCACCTGCTCGTGCCGGCGACCCCGCGCGGCCTGCACCGCGTCGTGGATCCCGAGGACGCCGGACGCGAGGCGGCCCGGGCGCGGCTGGCCGAGGCGCTGCCGCTGCTCAGCGAGGCGGCGGGGAGCCCGGTCACCGGGCACATCGGGGACGCCAACCCCCTGGCCGCCATCTCCGACGCCCATCATCTCCAGGGTTTCGACGAGATCATCCTCTCCACGCTGCCCTGGCGCCTCTCCCGTTGGCTCAAGCTGGACCTTCCCAGCAAGGTCCGCGGCCTCGGCGTCCCGGTCCTACACGTGACCAGCGCGCGCGCCGAGACGCCTCTCGCCGAGGTGGCTTAGAGGGCGGGGACCCTGGACATCTATGACCGTCGTTCTATGGGTGGACGCCACTTTCCCGTGGTTCCTCGATGGCTCATCGGCTAGCGTCGCAAGCCTATGAGAACAAGCACTGAGCAGCTCCAGGGGCTCGAGCAGACGGCGCACGCGCTGGTCGCTCCGGGCCGGGGCATCCTCGCCGCCGATGAGAGCAGCGGCACCATGGACAAGCGGCTGATCGCGGCCGGAATCGAACCGTCGGCGGAGGCGCGACGGCGGTTCCGGGAGCTGGTGTTCACGGCACCGGAGGCGTCCGAACACATCAGCGGCGCGATCATGTACGACGAAACGATCCGCCAGAGCGGCAGCGACGGGAGGCCGTTCGCCGAAATGCTGGCCGAGCAGGCAATGCTCACCGGGATCAAGGTCGATACCGGCGCTAAGCCGCTGGCCGGGGCCCCCGATGAGACGATCACCGAGGGCCTCGACGGGCTGCGTGAGCGCCTGACCGAGTACCGGGAGCTGGGTGCTACGTTCGCCAAGTGGCGAGCGGTGTTCTCACTGGCCGCCGGCCGGCCAAGCCGGGCCGGCCTCGCCACCAACGCCCACGCGCTCGCGCGCTACGCCGCCCTCTGCCAGGAGGCCGGAATCGTGCCGATCGTCGAGCCCGAGGTGCTGATGGATGGCGAGCATTCGATCGAGCGCTCCGAGGAGGTCACTGGGGAGGTGCTCCGGGCGGTGTTCGCCGAGCTGCTCGATCAGGGCGTGGCGCTGGAGGGGATCGTGCTCAAACCGAACATGGTCCTCTCCGGCTACGCCTGCCCGGAGCAGGCCGGCGTCCAGGAGGTGGCTCGCCTCAGTCTCGCTCTGCTGCGCCGGGTGGTTCCGGCCGCGGTTCCGGGCATCGCCTTTCTCTCCGGCGGCCAGAGCGACGAGCTGGCCAGCGCGCACCTGAGCGCGATCAACGCGCTCGGGGCGGCGCCGTGGGAGCTGAGCTTCTCCTACGGTCGAGCCCTGCAGGCCACCCCGCTGCAGGTCTGGGCCGGTCGGGAGGACAACTTCGCCGCGGCCCAAGCCGCTTACGCGCACCGCGCGCGCTGCAACGGCGAGGCGCGCTTCGGGCGCTACCACGCCGAGCTCGAGCTCGCCTCGGATGGGGCGCCGGCCATGACCCCTTCCCCGGCATGATTCCCCCTCCGGCCCCGGCCATCGCCTCGCCGCCGGCTTAGCGATGCTCTCCCCCCGGGGTGTCGACCGCTCGTCGGTCATCGCCGCCGCCCAGGCGATCCTCGAGCAGGGGGGCTGGTGTGTGCTCGAGTTGTGCACCGACGTGCCGCGCCAACGCTGGGATGCGCAGGTGCTGATCTTCGACTTGGACGCCGATGCGGTCGCGGGCGCGGTGGCCGAGGAGATCTTGCTCGAGCCCGCCCACGACGCCCGCATCACCGGGTGCGACCGCCACACCTTGCAGCCAGAGCCCGGCATGGGCGCATACCTGTGTTATCTAGCGGACGCGACCGTAGCCGCTGGCCGTGGTAAGGGTCTAAGGCCGCAACGCGTACCGGCGAGAGAGAGGTCCACCATGCTGGTCAGAGATGGGATGAACCCGATCGTGGTCACGGTCGGACCCGATCACACCTTGCGGGAAGCCGCCCGGCGGATGACCGCCCGCAGTGTCGGCGCCGCGGTGGTGATCGATGAGGACGCCCAGGGTCCCGGAATCATCACCGAGCGGGACATTCTCCAGTCCAATGGCGTGGGGCAGGACATCGACGAGGAACGCGTGCGCGAGCATCTGACCTCGAAGGTCGTCTACGCAGCCGCAGATTGGCCGCTTGAGCGGGCGGCCTCGGAAATGGTCCGCGGCGGCTTCCGCCACGTGATCGTGCTCGACGGCTCCGACGTCACGGGGATTCTTTCGATGCGGGACATCGTCCGCTGCTGGACCGGCGACGGAGCGGCCTGCGAGCTCCCGGGCTGAGCGGTAACCGAACGGTCCGGTCAGGTCGTATCCTCCGGGGCCTGGCGGAGGCAGCGCCCAGCTCGATCGGAGGAGCAGAAGCGATGGGTAACTTGATCGGGACTTCGACCACCGAGATCGCCGCGCCGCTCGACCGTGTCTGGGCGTTGGTGGAGGCCATCGAGGTCGCCCCGGAGTGGCAGGGGGGCCTGAATTCGCTCGAGCCGCTGCAACGCGACGATCAGGGTCGCGGGACCAGATGCGAGGTGGGCGTCGACATCAAGGTCAGGACGGTCAAGTCGATCGTCCGCTTCAGCTACGACGGGCCGGCGCGGCTGAGCTGGACGCAGGAGAAGGGCGACCTGAAGTCGGTCGACGGCAGCTGGGAGCTGGAGGACCTGGGCGACGGGCGGACCCGGGCGACCTACCGGATCGAGGTCGACCTCGGCCGGATGCTCGGAATGATGGTCAAGGGTCCACTGGAGAGCGGGCTGCGCCAGATGCTGGCCGGCGCTCGCGCGGGCGAGCTGAAGGCGCGGATCGAGGGCGGTTGATCCACCCGCGTCGGCGGTGACGCCGAACTCGCGGAGCACCGCCGGCGGCGGTGAAGGGCGCCGCGTAGGACCGGCGCAGCCACAGCCAGCCGGCCGCCGCGGCGATGATGCAGGTGGCGGCGCCGAGCCCCAGGCCGGCCCGGGCGCCACCGGCGGCCATGACCCAGCCCACCAGCGGGCCGCCGATTGGCGTCGAGCCCTGAAAGGCCACGAACCACAGCGACATCACCCGGCCGCGCATCTCGGGCTCGGAGCCCAGCTGGAGCGTGGAGTTGCCAGCCGACATGAAGGCGATGCTCGCCGCGCCGACCAGCGCCAGCGCGATCAGCTCGGTGCCTAGGTTTGGCGCGAACGTGGCCAGCGTCATGGCCGCGCCGAAGGCGCTCGCGCCGAGCACGAGCACGCGCAGGCCGGTCTTGCCGCGCGCGGCCATCACCAGGCCGCCGCCGACCGCCCCGACGCCCATCGCTGCGGTCATGAAGCCGAAGCCGCTAGCGCCGACATGCAGCCCGCGGCTGGCCATCACCGGCAGGGAGACCTGGAACTCGTAGGTGAGGCATCCGACGACGCCCATCATCACCAGCGGCACGGCGAGGCCGGGAGTGCGGCGGACATAACGCAGACCCGCGGCCAGCTGGCCGCGCTCGCGTGGCGACGGCTCGGTCGGGTTGAGCTTGGTGCGGTCCATCGTGGCCAGCGAGGCGACCACGGCGGCGAAGCTGCCGGCGTTGACCAGGAAGCAGACGCCATCGCCCACACCGGCGATCAGCAGCCCGGCCACGGCGGGCCCGATCGCCCGCGCGACATTGACCAGGACCGAGTTGAGGCTGACGGCGTTACGCAGATACTCGGGCCCGACCATCTCCAGCATGAACGACTGCCGCGATGGATTCTCGAAGGCATTGTTGACGCCCAGCAGCGCCGCGAGCACGCCGATCTCCCACACTCGGACCGCCCCGGTGACGGTCAGCAGGCCAAGGATCAGCGCCTGGAAGCCCATCGCGGTCTGCAGGGCGATCATCAGCCGGCGCTTGTCGACGCGGTCGGCGATGACGCCCCCGTACGGCGCCAGGAACAGCACCGGGATCGTTTGCAGCGCGACGATCACCCCGAGCGCCGTGCTCGAGTGAGTCAGGGTCAGCACCAGCCAGGCCTGGGCGGTCATCTGCATCCAGGTCCCGATCAGCGAGATCGCCTGCCCGCTGTAGTAGCGGCGGAAGTTGGGTACCGCGAGCGCCGCGAAGGTTGTCTTGCCGACCTTGATCACCCGGGTCACGCGCGACGACCCGGCAACTGCTCGGCCAGCGCCTCGAGCGCCGGGAGCGCTCGCTCGAGCGCCTCGCGGTCGCCGTCGTCCAGGCCGCTGAGCGCCAGCTTGACGGCGTCGGTGCGCTCAGTCCGCATGCGCTTCGCCAGTTGCCGGCCCGCCGCCGTGCTCTGGACCCAGGCCGAGCGCCGGTCCCCGGCATCGCAGTTGCGCTGCAGCAGCCCGGCGTCGACCAGGTTCGAGATCGCCCGCGAGAGCATGGTCGGATTGATGCCCTCCGACTCGGCCAGCTCGGAGAGGCGAATCGGCCCATCCCTCACGACGGTCAGCACGATGGTCACGCGCGTTGGTGTGAGTCCCGCGGCCGCGCCGGCCTCGGTCGGCCGCAGGCGGCGTGAAAGGCGCCCGAGCGCCGCCCGCAAGCGGGCGGCGGTGTCGACGTCGGGGGTCGTGGCGGCGATGGCGGAGGTGTGCGGCATGCTCCCTAGACAGAATTGCTTGCTTATCGGCAAGCAATAGTCTAGCAGCGGGCGTCCCCGGGGCGTCGGATCGGCATAAGCGAACCTGAAGATTTCGCGCTTCCGGGACAACTCTGGGCGCCGACAGGCGTCTTTACCGATGCAGCCGTTCGCGCCGGCGGGTGCCGCCGTCCCCGGCCGAGCCGGACCCCTGGCGCTGAGACTCCGATGAATCGCCCCCGGCATAGAACCCGTCTGTTAGCGCTCATCCCGGCCGCGCTGGCCCTGGCCGTCACCGCCCCGCCGGCCCTCGCCGACAGCAGCCTGAGCTCCAACTGGTCGGGCTACGCGGTCCACCGCGGCGGCGTTTCGTTCCGGAAGGTGACGGCCACGTGGCGGGAGCCGTCGGCGGCCTGCCGGGCCGGTTCCCCCAGCTTCTCGGCGATCTGGGTCGGGCTCGGCGGGTTCAGTCTCAGCTCCGGCGCGCTCGAGCAGATCGGCACCGAGGTCGACTGCAGCAAGTCGGGCTCCGTGGTCTCCTCCGCCTGGTACGAGCTGGTGCCCTCGCCGTCGATGCCCGTCCACCTCACGCCCAAGCCCGGCGACACGATGCAGGCCAGCGTGTCGGTGGCCGGGCATCGGGTCACGCTCAGGCTGATTGATCGGACCCGGCACAAGTCGTTCGTCAGGACGGTCTCGGTCGCGAAGGCCGACCTGGGTTCGGCCGAGTGGATCGTGGAGGCGCCGTCGCAGTGCACGAACCTCGATTGCCGGACGCTGCCGCTGGCCGATTTCGGTTCGGTGCCGTTCGCCAGCGCCAGCGCCGTGACCGCGGCCGGCCGGAGGGGCTCGATCTCCAGCCGGCGGTGGAGCGCGACCAAGATCACCCTCGCGCTCGACGCTCGCCACTACGTCTCGGCCCGCGCTCCCGCCGCCGCGACGCCTTCGGGGTTGCAGAAGTCCGGAGCGGCGTTCTCGGTCGCCTTCGCCCCGGTCAGCGGGGGTCCCGGCCAGCCGGCCTTCTCTCCGCGCCGCGCGTCGGCCACGAGCGCGGCCGCGCGCCGCCGCTGAGCCGCTGGTCGGCTCCCGCCGAGCGATGGTCCCCCGGGGCGGCGGGTATGATCGCCGCTCGACGAGGCGCCTCCAGCGCATGGACGTAGGAGACCCAAGATGGACTCAGTGAGCACGCTCGACGCTCGCAGGCTCAGGGCGTTGATCGATGCCGGTCAGTTGGTGGTGGGCGAGCGTGAGCTCGGGTCCGTGCTCGATCGCCTGCTCGAGGTTGCCCGCGAGCTGACCAGCGCCCGCCACGCCGCCATCGCGGTGCTCGACGAGAGCCGTACCGGTCTGGCCGACTTCATCACCAAGGGCTCCGACGAGGGAACTCGCGAGGCGATCGGCGACCTTCCTCGCGGACGGGGGGACAGCTTCCTCGGGGTCCCGATCCTGGTCCGCGGGGAGGCCTGGGGCAATCTCTACCTGACCGACAAGCAGAGCGGCCCGTTCAACGCCGCCGACGAGGAGGCCGCCGTCGTTTTGGCGGCGTGGACGTCGATAGCGGTGGAGAACGCGCGGCTCTATCGCGAGAGCGAGCGACGCGGCCATCAGCTGGCCCGTTCGGTGCGAGCGATGCGGGCCACGCTGGAGATCGTCCAGGCCGTCGGCGACGAGACGCGGCTCGATCGTGTGCTCGAATTGATCGCCCAGCGATCTCGCGCTCTGGTCGAGGCCTCGGGGATGGCGATCGTCCTGGTCGACGGGCCGGAGATCGTGGTGGCGGCCACCGCCGGCGATGTGCCCGGCCGGATCGTCGGCCTGCGGGTCAGAGCCGACGAATCGCTGGCCGGGCGGGTGGCCGGCACGGGGCGCTCGGAGCGGGTCAGCCTCGTCTCGCAGTCGCTGGGCTTCGCCCTCCGCGACCTCGGCTTGAAGGTGACCTCGGCGCTGTTCGTACCCCTGATGTTCCGGCAACGGTGCGTCGGCGTGCTCGAGGCCTTCGATCGGGCCGGCGGCCCCGAGTTCGATGCCGAGGACGAGCGGGTCCTACTGTCGGCGGCCACCAGCGCGGCGATCGCGGTAGCCACGGCCCAGACGGTCGAGCGCGACCGCCTGCAGCGGACGCTGCGCGCGGCCGAAGACGAGCGCCGCCGGTGGGCCCGGGAGCTGCACGACGAGACGCTCCAAGGCCTGGCCGGTCTGCGGGTGCTGCTGTCAGGCGCGCGCCGGAGCTCCGACCCGCAGACCCTGCACCGGGCGATCGACGACGCGACGCACCAGATCGGGGTCGAGATCAACAACCTGCGGACGCTGATCACCGAGCTGCGGCCGGCGGCGCTCGACCAGCTCGGACTCGTTCCGGCGCTCGACGCGCTCCATGAGCGGGTTACCCTGATCCACGGGATCGAAGTCGACGCCGAGATCAACCTCGCCTACGAACGCGGTCGGCGTGCGGAGCGGCTCGACCCGGAGCTCGAGACGGTGATCTATCGCGTCATCCAGGAGGCGCTGCACAACGCGGGACGCCATGCCCGGGTCAAGCGGGCGCAGGTCACGGTCGACGAGCGCGAGACCGAGTTGCTCGTCGGCATCGTCGACGACGGCAGGGGATTCGATCCATCTCAGCCGACCACCGGGTTCGGACTGGCCGGAATGCGCGAGCGGGTCACGCTGGTCGGCGGGCAGCTCGAGGTTTCGAGCACCTCGACGGGCACGAAGATCGAGGCGCGTGTGCCAATCACCCTGGCGAAGCGGAAGTCCGCCTGAGCCGGCTCCGGTGCGGACGGGAGTGGCGATCCGGTAGCGGGCACGTCAAGAACGCGTTAGCCCTTCCGAGATCAGGTTGAAGGACCGCGCTAACGCCATACGCTCAATCGGTGATGCGGCGCGTGCTCATCGCGGGGGCGATTCTGGCGCTGGTGTCGGTCCTGGCTGGGCTGTCGTGGCCGGATCACGACGACCCGTCGCGCGCGGCCGCGCGCACCAGGCAGAGCGGAGCCGCGATGCCGGTGCCCCGCCGCCGTCCGGTGAGCGCCCGGCCCCCCTACGCTCCCGCGTCGGGGCGGGCCGCAGTGAACGTGTTTCCAGACGCCACCGGGCCGGACGTTCCCCGCTCCTACCTGGGTCTCTCGACCGAGTACTGGGCCCTCCCGGTGTTCGAGCGCCGGATGAAGCTGATGCAGGCAGTGCTGGCGCTGCTGCGCGTGCCGGGGGACGGGCCGCTGGTGCTGCGGGTGGGCGGCGACTCCGCCGACCACTCGTTCTGGAATCCGCGGCCGCGCCGGATGCCGACCTGGGCGTTCGCGCTCACGCCGGCCTGGCTGCAGCGCACCAGCGTGCTGGTGAACCGCTCCGGGGCACGCCTGATCCTCGACCTGAACCTGGTGACCGACTCGCCGGGGACCGCCGCGGAGTGGGCGCGGGCCGCCGGGAGCGGTCTGCCCCCGCACAGCATCAGCGGCTTCGAGATCGGCAACGAACCCGACCTCTACAGCCGATGGTTCTGGCGGGCGGTCATCTCCGCCGGCGCCGTGCGGGATGCGGTGCTGCCCCGCGACCTCACCGCGGCCAGCTACACGCGGGACTTTCGCCGCTATGCCCGCTCACTGGACGGGGTCGCGCCGGACGTGCCGCTGGCCGGCCCGGCGCTGGCCAACCCGGTGGCTCACGAGCACTGGTTCCGCGCGCTGATCGCCGGAGCGCGCCATTCGCTCGGGTTCGTCAGCGCGCATCGCTACCCCTACTCCGCGTGCGCGGCACCGGGCTCGAACAGCTACCCGACAATCGCCCGGCTGCTGAGCGAGGCCGCCTCGGCGGGGATTGCCGGCTCGCTGCGGCGGCCCGTCGACCTCGCCCACCGCCACGGGCTGCGTTTCCGCCTGACCGAGCTCAACTCGGTCACCTGCGGTGGGCGCCCCGGGATCAGCAACGCCTTCGCCACCGCGCTCTGGGCGCCCGACGCGCTGTTCGAGCTGATGCGGACCGGCGTCGACAGCGTCAACCTGCACGTCCGCTCGGACGCGGTCAACGCCGCGTTCGCGCTCAGCGCCCGTGGGCTCGCGGCGCGTCCGCTGCTCTACGGGCTGATCGCGTTCGCCCAGACGCTCGGGACGAACCCCCGGCAGCTGGTCCCGGCTCCGGTCCTGGCCTCGCCATCGGTCCATCTGAAGGCTTGGGCGGTGCGGGACAGCGGCAATGGGCTGCACGTGCTGCTGATCAACAAGGGACCCCAAGCCGTCACGGTCACGCTGCGGATCCCGGCGAGCGGTAGGGCCAGCCTGCAGCGGCTGCTCGCGCCGTCGGCCGCTGCGCGATCCGGGGTCACGCTCGGGGGCCGGTGGCTCGGCCGCGCCGGGCGCTGGATCGGGCGGCCGAGAACCGAGACGATCATTCCCGGGCCCCGGGGTTACGTGGTGACGGTGCCGCGGCAGAG
>JALYXK010000122.1 GCA_030947145.1 Actinomycetota bacterium | reverse complement strand
GATCACGGCACCCACTCTGGTGTTGATCGGCCGACTCGACAGCGAGGAGATCCTGGTGGTCGACGAGCAGGCGGCCGCGATCATCCCGGGCGCTTCGCTCAGGTTCCTCGACGGCGTCGCGCACCTCCCGCAGCTCGAGGGCGACCCGGCGACACTGGACGAGATCGCCGCATTCGTCGACGCGCTGTAACTGAGGGTTTCCACACGCCGGTTCGGGGACCAGCCGAGCCGTCCTAGAGGTCGCGTAACTCTTCGATCGCCGGCCGGCGAAGCGCTCGCAGCGTTATCACACCGGCCGCCACCACCGTCCCGATCACGGCCAGGCCGACTCCGGCCAGATAACCCCACGGGATCGACAGGAAGTCCGGCGGGGGGTCGAATACGCCGGTCAGCACATCGACCAAGGTGACCGAGAGCACCGCCGCGATCAGGCCGCCGAGGATCAGGCCGCCGCCGGTGACGAAGATCGACTCTCCCCACACGAACCCGCCGAGTTGGCGCGTGCGGGCGCCGAGCGCGCCCGCGATCGCGAACGTGCGTCGGCGTTCCTGGAAGCCCAGCCCGAGCGCGAGGCCGCTGGCGGCGGCGGCGAGGACGAGCGCGAAACCGAGTTCGATCCGCGTCAGCCCGGAAAGCTCGACGGCGGTCAGGTTGGATCCGACGACATGGCGCTGGTTGACGATGTCGGTGACCTGCACGCTGGGTCCAAGCCGGCTGGAGATGCGCTTGGACACGACGGCCGGGCTGGTCCCGTCGGTCTGGACGAGGAAGCTGCCGACCGCATCGGAGCCCGTTCTGGCCGCGATGTAGCTCCCGTTGGCCACGAAGAACGAATCCTTCGGCGCGGTGGGGAACTCCTTGGCGACGCCCACGTAATGGAATGGCACGGTCGTGAGCTGTTTGGTTTGCCCGTCCTGCAGCCGGAGCCGGATCGTGTCGCCGGGCGCCAGCTGATAGTCCTTGACGGTCTCGGCGCTGACCAGGATCGAGTCGGGCTTGGCCGCGAGCTTCTGCATGAGCGCCGCGGCCGTGCCGCCCGCGAACCACCCGTTCTGCAGCTTTCCCTGGTTGGTGATCGTCTGCGGCCTGACGCCGTAGAGGTCCTGGAGGTCGGCGCCGATGTAGGCGAAGCGATGCTGCAGCGGCTCGACCGAGCCGACGCCCGGGATCCCCTTCAGTTGCGCGATGCCCTGCTGGGCTCCGACGCGGGCGCTGGGAGTCTCGGTGACCGTCACGTCGGCGCCGTTTGAGAGCCGCGCGTCCACCTCCGCCTGAGCCTGATAGGTAGAGTTGAACACGGATGTTGAGCCCGCGAAAGCGGCGGTGAGGGCGACCAACGCGACGGCGCGCGCCAGCAACTGCCGCTGGCGGCTCATCGTGGCCGAGACGGTCGGAGCGAGCTCACCGGCGAGCGGTCGCAGCGCGCCGGTCAGCGGCCGGCGACCCCGGCCCAGGAGTAGGTCGGCCAGCCGGTAGGCGAGCAGACCGAAGCCGATCCAGCCGAGCACGGGAGCCAGCAGCGCGTACCAGTTGACCGATACCTGCGCCACGCCCTCCGGCGCTAGCACGAGCTGATAGCCGTTCTGAGACGCCTGCCAGTACACGAATGCGGCGATCGCGAGCGCGATGAAGTCAAGGCCGAACCTGGCCCACAGCGGCCCGCGGGCGGCGCGTCCGACCTGCCGGCGCTGGCCGGCCACGGTCAGGGAGCGGGCATCGCGGAGAGCGGGGAGCGCGATCGACCACGCGGCGATGATCAGGCCGACGAGGGTCGCCCCGATCGCCCACAGGATTGCCGAGACGGCTCCGGCCCCGAAGGAGGCGGTGCCGAAGCTGCTCTGGCCGATCAGCAGCGCGGCCCCGAGGCCCACGATCACTCCGAGCGCTCCCGCCAGCAGCGTCTCGGCGAGCGCGATCCGTACCAGCGTGCGGGTCGAGGCCCCGCGCGTGCGCAGCAGGCCCGCGTCCCGGCGCCGGCGTCCGGCGCCCGCCGAGGCGATCAGGGCGGTGACCAGGCCGGCCAGGATCGCTCCCGGGACGCCGAGGAACAGGAACAGGATCTGCGCGTACAGGGCGTCCTTACGCGCGGTGTCGAGCGCGGCGCCCAGGTTGTCGCCGACGAGCCCGGCTCCGGTCAGCCGGCTCTCGAGGTTGTGAGCTCGGGCGGCCACGGTGTCGAAGGCGGCGCTCGGACTATGTGGCAACGCATGGGAAAGGGTGGTGTGGATCTGGGTGTGGATCAGCTCCGGGCGCGCGGCGATCACAGGGCCCTCGACCCGGGCAAACTCGGTCTGCGGCAGGATGATCACGTTGTCCGGCGGCGCTGTGGCCTGTGCGCCCGGCAGCGCGCCGACCTTCTGGAAGAGTGAATCGGCGTACGGGAGGTCGACCACCCCGCCTACCGTTACCCGGCCGGGCTTGGCCCCCGGCCGCGCGACGGTGACCGTGTCACCGGGCGCCACGTGCAGGTTGGAGGCGGTCTGCTGGGCGACCAGTACGCCGCCCAGGGATCCCGACAGCAACCGGAGCTCGCCGGGGAAGGCGGCGGCATACCCGGGGGCCAACCCGAGCACCTGCGCCGCGCCGGTGGTCTGGGTCGTGCCGTTGGTGGTGGCGGTCAGACCCGGGGACTGGGTGAATTGCGCCGGGAGCGCCTGCCTGACGCCGGGAAACCCATGGATCTGGCCCAACACCTGGGCCGGATCGGCGCCGGGCTGTACCTGCACCTGCCAATCGACCGCCACGCGGGCGATCGCCCGCGAGGTCATCTTCGAGTTGGTGGCGGAGAGGAAGGTCCCGATCGAGGCGATCAGCGCGACTCCGACGGCGACGCCGAGGGCGGTGGCGAAGATCCGGGTCGGCCGGTGCGTGAGCAGACCGCGAAGCCAGTTCAGAGCGACCATGTCGTCTCCCTCTCGCCGAGATTGAGTTCGCCGCTGTGTATCTCCCAACGCTCCGGGAGGCGAGCGGCGAGGCGAAGATCGTGCGTGGAGATCACCAGCGCCGCGCCGGCATGTGCGCTGGCGGCGAGCAGCACATCCACGACCGCGGCGCCGTTGACGCTGTCGAGCTGGCCGGTCGGCTCGTCGGCCAGGATCAGGCTCGGGGCTCCGGCGAGCGCGCGGGCGACCGCGACCCGCTGCGCCTGACCGCCGGAGATCTCCTCCGGGAGCTTGTCGGCCAGCTCCTCGAGATCGAGCGTGCCCAGCGCGCGCCGGGCAACCTGCTGGGCCTCGGCGTCGGTCATGCCGCCGATCACCAGCGGCAGCGCGGTGTTCTCGAGCACGCTGAGCGGCGGAAGCAGACTTGGCCCCTGAAAGATCACCGCCACGCGCGCCGGACGGAGCTCCTCCCGCTTTCCGATCGCCGGCCAACTCACCTCACCGGCGGTCGGGTCGTCGAGGCCGGCCATCAGATGCAGGAGCGTCGACTTGCCCGAGCCCGATGAACCGACGAGCGCTATCCGCTGACCGACGTGGACCTCGCAGTTGGTCGCCTGGAGGGCGACCGTCGCCGCCTGCCCATGTCCGTAGGTTCTGGTGACGCCTTCGCATCGGACCAGGGGGAGACCGTCGTTCATGGGTCAATCCTTCCGTCGAGGAGACGTATCTCGCGGTCCGCGGTCGCGGCAACTTCGGGGCTGTGGGTGACGATCAGCACGGCCGACCCGGCGTCGGCCCGGTCGCGCAGCAGCGCGAGCACCCGGGCGGCGGTCACGGAATCGAGCTCGCCGGTGGGCTCGTCGGCGAGGATCACCGGAGGGTCGTTGGCCAGCGCCACCGCGAGCCCGGCCCGCGCGAGCTCGCCGCCGGATAGCTGCGACGGCCTGGCGGCGCCCCGGTGATCGATCCCGCAGCGGACGAGGACCTGACTGCGCCACTGCGCTTCCGAGCTGCCGTCGGCGATCCGCTGGGCCAGCGCGACGTTGTCGGCCACGCTGAGATGGCCGACGAGATTGGTCTGCTGGAACAGCATTCCGATCCGCTGACCTCGGATCCTGGCCCGCTCCTCCTCGGGACGACGCGAGATCCGGGTCCCGTCGACGGTGACGCTGCCACCGTCTGGCTCGTCAAGGCCGGCCAGGCAGGCCAGCAGCGTCGACTTGCCCGAGCCCGACGGCCCGGTCACCGCTACGATCTCGCCCGGCTCCAACGCCAGCGAGACCCCCTGGAGGGCCAGTGTCTCGTCGTCGCCGGCATGGAAGAAGCGGTAGAGGCTGTGGGCCTCGAGCAGCGCGGTCATCGGGCGAACCTCAGCGAGGTGGTGACCTTGCGCCACGGGTCGACGTTGTCGGAGCCGAGCGGCGAGGAGAGCAGGAGGGTCACCTCGTGTTCTCGGTGGGAGAACTCGTAGCGCTCGAATGCCAATACGCCGAACTTGCCGGTGACCGGGTCGGGCTGAGAGAAGCCGAGGTACTTGAGCAGGACGGCCGGGCCCGCCGGTCGAGATACGGTGCTGACCGATTGGAGCTTGAACCCCTTGAGCCCCGCGGCGATCTTGGGAAGCTCGCTCTTCTGTGCGGCGGCGGCGGTGATCGGAGCGGTCGCCGGCCGCTCGATCAGCTGGATCGTGTTGAGCTTGTCGGTGAAGGTCACGCCCGCGGTTGAGGGCTTGCGCGACCAGCCCTCGGGAGTGCTGAACGTCAGCCCATGCCCGGGCACCGCGTAGGGGACATAGGCGATCGTGTCGGGGATGTCTCCCGGAGGCAGGGACTCGGGCGCGTTCGGGTTCACGCCGTTCCCCGTCGAGGTGGTCGCCGGCGTCGATGCCGAAGCCGCGGCGGCCGGGGTGGACGTCGACGAGCTCGAGGACGAGCT
>JALYXK010000120.1 GCA_030947145.1 Actinomycetota bacterium | reverse complement strand
CACGCCGTCGAGCGTCACCTGGTAGATCAGTGGTCCCCAGGCCTCGCTGGACGTCGACCACGACAGCACCGGACGGGAGCTACGGGTGTAGGCGAAGCGCTTGCCGGCGGCGAACGAGCCGGGAGGCTGATACATCTGGGCGGCCATGATCCGGGTCGAGGCGCCGGAACCCTGCACCCAGGCCAGCGCGCCGTCGCCGAAGACATCACCGCCCGCGACCAGGCCGGCGTCGGCATCCGTCGCGCCGAAGATCGGGGCGGAGGCCACGAGCTCCGGGCCCAGAGAGAGGGCACCGGCCGGGGCGTAGCGCACCCGGATCTCGGCGAGGGCAAGCGGCGAGACATCCTCCTGCCATCCGATCAATGCCGAGGACAGGCCGGCGGTGGCGGGGACGGCGTCCGGCGGCGCGGTGTTGGGCAGGCTGTCGACGCGCAGCCCGCCGTTGTTGGCGCCCTGGGTGCCGAGCACGTCGGCGAACAGCTGGTCCGAGCTCGTGCGGACGGAGATCAGATAGCCCCGGCCGGAGTCGTTCATCACCACCTGCGGATCGGTGGCCCCCTCGGGGCCGGGCGTGGTCAGACCATCCGCGGCGGTGATCCCGGCGGAGCTGCCGGCGATCAGCCGGTTCATCAGCGCGCGGGACTGGGTTTGGCCGCCGTTGATGAGTACCTCGTGGAAGCCGACGTCAACGTAGGAGGAGTCCGCGCCGGCACCGATACTCGGAGCATCGGCCGAAACCTCGCTCCAGCCGGAGAGCGAGGGTACGTCGGCCTGCTGGACGGCGACGCTGGGAGCGGCTCCCCACACGCGCCGAGCGAAGATGTGCCCGGCCTCTCCCCAGGCCACGATCCCCACGCCGTCGCCGGCTGTGACCACCGCCGGGCGGCCGGCGCCGCTGCCGGCATCGTCGCCGGCCACGGCATCGAGCGGGATCGGCTCCAGCGTCCAAGCACCGGCGTTGAAGTAAGCGGCCCGGACATCGTGGCCGCCGGCGCCGAGCACCGTGAAGGCGAGGTAGGCCTTGCCGAAGTCCGACATCGAGATCGCCGGGTTGGCCCCCCCGGCGGCCAGCGCGACCGGGGCTCCGAACGCCGCCGTCCCGGCCGCGTGGTCGACGACGTAGAGCTGGCCGGCGTTGATGAAGCCGACGTGCAGAACGCCGGCTCTGCCGGCGGCGATCACCGGCTGGCTGGAGGCGCCGGGGAGGGTCGCATCGATCTGCTGCGGCGCCTGGAAGGTGCCGCCGGCCAGCCGCGAGAGGAACACGTGGGCGACGCCGGCGACCTGATCGAGGTAGACGACCCCGCCGGTTCCGTCCCGGGCGATCGACATCCCCGTGAGCGCGACGATGCCCGCATCGGGTCCGGCGAGAACCTTCGGCGGAGCCAACGTGGGCACCGCCCGGGCCCCGGAGGCGCCGACGCCGAGCAGCAACGCGCCACAGAGCAGCAGCACGGCCGCGAGCGACCCCCGCCCGCGGTGGATGCCCGCATCCGGTAGCGCCCAGTCTGCACCGCTGCGCCTGTGTCGATCAATCGGTCTGACGCACGTAGAACCGTTGAGCCGCCCCGGGGTTGCGCAATCCGCGGGTCAATCTACGATCTCGCGGGATGCCCGCCGAGCGCATCGGCCGGCCAGACCAGATCGATGCCTTCGCCGCGCGGTTGGGAGCGCTGGCCGTCCTGGCCCTCGCCGTCCGGCTCCTCTACATCACCGTGATCGCTCCCGCCCCGATCGGGCTGGACGGTGACTGGCGCTTCTACCACAGCGCCGCGAACCTGATCGCCCACGGGCACTTCTACTACCGCGGGATCTTCGGCCGCGCCTACGTGACGGCTGAGCACCCGCCTCTGTATCCGCTCGTGCTGGCTCCCGTTGCGGCCCTCGGGGGCGTCCACGTCCTCGCCCAGCGCGTGGTGGGATGTGTGATCGGCACGGTATCGGTCGTCCTGATCGGCCGCCTGGGCCGGCGGCTGGGCGGCGAGGGCGCCGGGTTGGCGGCGGCGGCGATCATGGCCGTCTATCCGCCGTTGGTGGTGATCGACGGCTCCCTGGTGAGCGAGCCGCTGCTGGTGCTCGGGCTGATCGTGGGGCTGCTCGGGGCCGATCGCCTGATCGGCCAGCCGAACCGCCCTGGCGCCGGCGGGCTGGGGGCGTCAGCCGGGCTCGGCGTCGTGGTCGGGCTGACCGGGCTGGCCCATCCGGTTGGTCTGCTGCTGCTGCCCCTGCTCGTGTGGCCGGCCGGATTCGCCGCTCGCCGGGGTCAGGCCGTCCGGATGGTCCTGGCCAGCACAGTCGCGGCCGGGCTGGTGCTGGCGCCTTGGGTGATCCGCAACGCCGTGGTCTTCCATCGGCTGACCTTTGCCACCAATTCGAACACGCTGATCGCGGGAGCAAACTGTCCTGAGACCTACTACGGTCGCGACCTCGGCTGGTGGCGGCTGGACTGCGACGCCCGCGGGCGCACGTTCACCCAGCTGGTGCAGGGAGACGCCAACACTGCCCCGGCGCTCCACTACGCGCGCTCGCATCTGGCGCGCCTGCCGGTGGTGGCCGCCGTACGGGTCCTGCGCACGTTCAGCCTCTACCAGCCGCTGCGGGAAGGCGCCGGCCAGCGCCGGCGCCGGTGGTTCGACGTGCTCGGCCTGGTCATCTACTACCCCATCGCGCTGCTGGCCGGACTGGCGCTCTGGCGCCGGCCGGCTCGCCGGTGGCTGCTGCTCGGCCCCATCGGCCTGACGCTGCTGGTCAGCGCGACCGGGTGGGGCATCGTGAGATTCCGAGCGCCCGCCGACATATCGCTGATCCTGCTGGCCGCGATGGCGCTCAGGGTCCGCGAGACCGCGGGTTCTTAGCGGTCCTTCAGAAACGACGGGATATCGATCTCGTCGTCGCGGATCTCGAGGCTGTTGCGCTGGCGGTCGTCCATGCGGACCTCGCGGTCCCGGCGGGGCGGACGGGGGCCCGTCTCTTGAGCGCCCCGGCCGATCGGCCGGTTGTGGTCAAAGCCGGTGGCGATCACGGTGACGCGGACCTCGTCGCTCATCGCGTCGTCGATCACCGCGCCGAAGATGATGTTGGAGTTCGCGTCGGCGGCGCCCTGCACGATCTCGGCGGCCTCGTTGACCTCGAACAGCCCCAGATCGTGGCCTCCGGTGATGTTGAGCAGGATCCCCATCGCGCCCTCGACCGACTCCTCGAGCAGCGGCGAGGAGATCGCGATCTTCGCCGCCTCCGCCGCCCGGTTCTCGCCGCCGGCGGAGCCGATCCCCATCAGCGCGGTGCCGGCGTCGCTCATGATCGTGCGCACGTCGGCGAAGTCGAGGTTGATCAGGCCCGGAATCGTGATCAGATCGGTGATGCCCTGGACGCCCTGACGCAGCACGTTGTCGGCCTCGCGGAAGGCATCGAGGATCGTGGTGCGGCGCTCGACGATCGCCAGCAGCTTCTCGTTGGGGATCACGATCAGCGTGTCGACGTACTCGCGCAGCCGCTGGATCCCCTCCTGCGCCTGCCGGGCGCGCTGGGTTCCCTCGAATGAGAACGGACGCGTCACCACCCCGACGGTCAGCGCACCGATCTCGTTCTTGGCGATATCGGCGATCACGGGGGCGGCGCCGGTACCGGTGCCGCCGCCCTCCCCTGCGGTCACGAAGACCATGTCCGCGCCCTTCAGCGACTCCTTGATCTCATCCCGTGACTCCGCCGCGGCGCCTTGCCCGACGTCGGGATTCGCCCCGGCGCCGAGACCCTTGGTCAGCTCGTGGCCGATGTTCAGCTTGATATCGGCATCGCACATCGCCAACGCCTGTGAATCGGTGTTGCAGGCGATGAACTCGACGCCCCGCAGACCAGCGTCGACCATGCGGTTGACCGCGTTCGTGCCTCCGCCGCCGACGCCGACGACTTTGATGACTGCCAGGTAGCTGCCGCTTTCCATTT
>JALYXK010000060.1 GCA_030947145.1 Actinomycetota bacterium | reverse complement strand
CGACCGATGAGCGGACCGGCGGACGAGGTCGGGACCGACCCGACGCGCGTGTCGGACGATGATCCGGCGAGCCGGGACGAGCCGCCTGCGGGGGCTCGCTAAAACTGTCGCCCGTCCTGGCGGCGAGGTGCTCAACCGCTGCGCCGACGAGATCGACGCGGTGGGGAAAGTGGTGGGTCTGGGCGCCCTGGGAGACCCCGGCCAGCTCGGCGACGCGAGGTCGAAGCTTGCAGGGCGGGGCGATCTCCGAGCTCGAGGGCTGGCGCGCCGGGGCCACCTTCAGCACCCAGGGGGCCCTGGACGCAGGCAACCCTCGAGCGCGAACTCAGCCCCGGCGCTGTGGCCGCGTAGGCGCTCAGCAGGTCCAGGCCGAGGCGCCCTGATGAGCGTAGATCTCCGCCGCGATCCGGTCCTGCTCCGCCTTGGGGGCGTCCTGCGGCAGGCCCTGCCCGCCGTAGGCGCTCCAGGTCGAGGGCAGAATCTGATAGGCGCCGCCGGCGCCGCTCGACGGGTTTACCGCGGCGTAGTTGCCGCCGGACTCGCACTGCACGATCCCGGACGGGATCGTGTATCCGCCCGTGCTGGAGGACCCTCCTGACGCGCCGGCGGTCGTCGAGGACGAGCCGGGGGGCGTCGCGGGAGCGGGCTGAGCCCGGATTCCGAACAGGGCATCCCAGGTCTGCGTTCCGACGATCCCGTCCACCGCTAGGCGGTCGCGGCGCTGGAAGGCGAGCACTGCGCGCTTGGTGGCGCGCCCGAAGCGGCCGGTGGCCTGGATGTGCAGGGCTTGTTGCACCCGGGACACGGCTGGGCCGGCGCTGCCCTGGTCGAGCAGCGGGATCGGGGACGGCGACTGCGCAGCGGCGGGCGCGGCAGCCGCCAGCAGTCCGGTGCTGGCGGCGACGGCCGCAAAGCCGGTACCGATCCAGGCGCTGCGATGGGCACTTTTAGGGCGCGACCTAGGCCGCGAGGTTCTCGATGACATGAGTCTCTTTCTTTCTCGTGCCTACGGGGTTAGCTGACGGGCTCGCGCGAGAAAGCCGCGCTACGCCGCGTATGCGGCGATTAGCCCCGGGACGGCTCGATGCCGCCAGGTGGGTCCCCCGCTCTCCGCCGCGCAATGGAAAAAAGCGGTCGGAGATTCGGCGGTGTTACGAACGGCTGGCGACGCTAGCAGACCGGATCGCCGGTTTTACGCATTATCTGTGCGGTGCGTCACGCATCGTCGCCCGTGGCCGCCGGTGGATAGGCCTGGGCGGCGGCGGTCAGGCCGCTTCATGCTCGCGCTGCAGCCGCTCGAGCACCGCGGCCGAGTTCGAGTCGCGGTCCAGCACGAGCTCGCGCATCATGCCGGTGTCGAGCCGAGCCGGCTCGGTGTCCCGGAAGAAGTCCTCCAGCGTCCGGGCGAACCGGCGCGGGTGATCGAGCTGGGGAAAGTGCCCCGCGTCGTCAAACAGCTCAAGCCGGCTGCCCGGCATGCCTTCATGTGCAGGCCGAGCGTGCTCGACCGGGATGATCCGATCGCGGCCGCCCCAGACGATCAGCGACGGCATCTTCGAGGCCAGGTAGAGCCGGTCGGTGGCGTTGATCCGCTGACCGGTCGGGTCGATCACGCCGCGCAGCGTATGAATGAATGCGCTTCGCGCCTCGGCATCGGAGAGCGACTGATATCCCCGCGCGATCTCGGTCAGGTCGGGGCGGGTCAGCAGGCCGACACGCTGGAGGGCTCGGGGTAGGAGCGAGGCCAGCGCCAGCACCCGCGCGTGGGCCAGCAGCGGCAGCACGAGTTCCGATCCCGGCAGCGTCGCGGCTCGCAGCAGCGCGTGCACCTCCTCGCCGAGGCCTCCGCTCGAGACCAGCACCAGACGCTCGCAGCGCTCGGGGAACTGATAGGCGAACTGCATCGCGATCCCGCCGCCCAGCGAGTGCCCCACGATGCTCGCGCGTTCGATGTTCAGTCCCACCAGCAGGTCGCGGATCCCCGAGGCGTGCGCGCCCAGCGAGTAGTCGCCGCGTGGCTTGGCCGACTCGCCGTGGCCGAGCAGGTCCGGGGCGACGACGGTATGGCTGTCGGCGAGCAGCTCAGCGGTCTGGTCCCACTGCGCCGCGCGCCCCGCGACCCCGTGGATCAGCACCACCGGCGGGCCCTGACCGGCGATCGTGAAGTTCACGCGCTGCCCGTGCAGCAACACCTCGACGCGCTCGATCCGCGGCTCCGCCCGCCCGGGCCGATGGCCCCGTGGGACCCGCTCAGCCGGCGACTGTCTGGCAGCTGGGACCGTGGTCATGTACCCCACGGTACCGGACCCGCCCGAGGGGCGATCCCTCGGGTCGGCTAGCGACGCGGGGGACTGCCCAGCTCGGATTGCAGGGACCTCATCAGCTTGCGCAGCAGGAGGTTCAGCTGCCGCTTCTCGCCGGGGTCGAGCGCCGTGAGCAGCTGCACCTCACGCCTGGCCTCGAGGTCGATGTACTCGTCGAGCTTCTCGCGGCCTCGGGCCGTGAGCTCGAGCAGTACCCCCCGGCGATCGCTCGGGTCTCGCATTCGCGTGAGGAGACCCGATCGCTCGAGCTTGTCCAGGCGGTTGGTCATCGCGCCGGTGGAGACGAGCAGGTCCCGGCAGAGGGCGCCGTGCGATCGCGGCTGCGCGTGGAGCGCGATCAGCACCTTGAACTCCTGGTGCGTCAGACCAACCTGGGCGAGGCTGGCGGTCGCGGCTCGGTGGATGTAGCGGTCGACCTTGTCGATGCGGGTGACGATGCCCTCGACCTCGGCGTCGATCTGCGGCCAATGCGCGAGGGCATGAGTCACGTGCCCGTCTAGATCGTCATCGGTCGTCTCAGGGGGAGGTTCCGAGGCGCCCGGCCGGGGTGGATCATCGCTCGGCTGACGGGGCTTTCGTCGGGCCACGGGATGAGTGTATCGGCATTTTCCTTGACACACAGCTTTATATCAAGTAACTTTGCATACAGTTAGTTTCGGAAAGGAAGTCAATTTGCTCATACATCACGAGATCCGGCTCGCGCTCGCTCGGGCCCACCAGACCGACCTGCTCGCCGCCCGGGCGCAGCGCTCCCGTCTCGGCCCGCTGTGCACGACGAGCAACGACCGCGTTCCGCGAGCCGACGAAGCGCGTGACGCTGCGCTGAAGCGCTCGCTGAAGCGCTCGCTGTGGCGCCGGACCCCGCGGCCGAGCCCCCGGGTCGGCTGAAACGCAAACCATCCGCGCCCGGCCGGTCAGCCGGTCGCGGCGCGCAGGTGCTCGTCGAAGAAAGTCAGGATCCGCCGCCAGGCGTCTTCGGCTGAGGGGTGGTGGTGATCGAAGCGAGCCAGGTGCACGATCGAGCCGAGTATCGGTCCGGCGTCGATCCGGTTGAGGAAGCTGTGCCCGGCCTCCTCGTATTCCTTGACGTCATGCGGCACGCCCAGTTCACCCAGAGCCTGCTCCAACCGTGCCGCGCGTCCCCGCAGCGTCAGGTCACGGCGGCCGTAGCTGGCCACGATCGGGCAGGCGCCACGCAGTCGCTCCACAGCGTCCCGGGGCACCTCGCCGTAGTTGACCGAAGCCGCCGCGAACTCAAATCGGGGCGCGCTCAGCAACGCAAAGCCACCGCCCATGCAGAACCCGATGATCCCGACGCGACCGGTGCAGTCCTCGCGCCCGTCCAGCCACCGTCGCGCCGCCTCGATGTCGTCATAGGCCTCGCCGCGACCAGACCGCGAAGCCTGGAGGGTCGCCAGCACGCAGCGCAGGCCCCGGCCCGAATAGAGATCGGGAGCGAAGGCGAGGTACCCGGCGGCCGCCAGGCGATCCGTCTGCTCGCGGATGTCGTCGGTGAGCCCGAGGGCGTCCTGAATCACGACGACGCCGGGCCATGGCCCCGTGCCTCTCGGCACCGCGAGGTAGGCGCGGAGCTCGGCGGACGACGCTTGATAGCTCAGGTCAGGCAAATGGACCTCTCTCCGGGCGAATGGAATCGGCAGCATAGGGCCTGTGATGGGAAGATGGAGCGGTGTGAAGCGGCGCCGCGAGACAAGACCCGAGCCCCCTTCATGAACGCCCTGGACCTCATCGCTCGCGCCCAGGGGCTGTTGGTGGACCTCGATGGCACGCTGGTCGACTCCGCGGCGCCGGTCGGGCGTGTCTGGGCCGCGTTCGCGCACCGGCACGGTCTCGACCCCGATGAGGTCCTGCGGTTCGCTCAGGGCCGGCCTTCCCGGGAGACGATCGGCCAGCTTCTGCCGGAGGGCGAGCAGGCGGCCGAGGCCGCCGCGGTGGAGGAGGCCGAAGTCAACGACCCGGCGGGGATACGCGCACTCCCGGGGGCGGCCGATTTGCTGGCCGGCCCCTGGCGTCTGGCCATCGTCACCTCCTGCTCGCAGGCGCTGGCCAGCGCCCGGCTGCGCGCCGCCGGACTCCCGACCCCTCCCGTCCTGGTCTCCTCCGATGAACTCGAGCGGGGGAAGCCGGACCCCGCCTGCTTCCTCCTCGGCGCCCGCCGGCTCGGTCTCGAGCCCATCGGCTGCGTGGTGATCGAGGACGCGCCCGCCGGGATCTCGGCCGGACTCGCCGCCGGGGCCAAGGTCATCGCGCTGCGCACCACCCATCCCGACCACGACCTGCGCGACGCTCACGCGATCATCGACGACCTGGCCGCCATCACCTGAGGCTGATTCCTGCCACGCTCTCTCAGTGCGAGTCCGGCCGAGATCAGGTCCGTATCTGCGCTGGGCGTGGCTGCTGGGCATCCTGCTGGTCGGTGCCGGCTGTGGATCCTCGGGCTCCAAGGGCTCCGCCACGCCGACTGTCGCCCGCGCGCCGGGCCACGCCGTCCACCCGAGGTCCGTCGGCCGGCACGCGGTCGGTCATCGCGCCCGATCGCCCACCGCCGTGGCCGCAAAGCCTCACCGGCCGTCCCGTCAGCCGCCAAGCACGCTGGGCCGACCGCCGATCGTGTGGAAGCCGATCCCCTTCGGGCCCGCGCGCAAGGCGGAGATGGTCGCTTACGCCCGCCGTCACTACGGCAGCTTTCTCCAACCGACCTGGCGACTGATCCACCCCCGGGTGATCGTGATCCACTACACCGACGCGAGCTTCATCTCCACTTACACCACCTTCGCCGCCGATGTGCCGGACTCCGAGCTGCACGAGCTCCCGAGCACCTGCGCCCACTTCGTGATCGACCAGGACGGCACGATTTATCAGCTCGTCCGGCTGGGAACGATGTGCCGCCATACCGTCGGGCTGAACTGGACCGCGATCGGGATCGAGCAGGTCGGCTACAGCGACGGGCAAGTCCTGGGCGATCACCGGGAGGTCACGGCCGCCCTCCGGCTCGTCGGGTGGCTACGCAACCGGTTTCAGATTCCGATCCAGAACGTGATCGGGCACAACGAAAGTCTCGCCAGCCCCTACCATCACGAGGACGTGGCGTCGCTGGGCACCCAGACCCACGGCGACTTCAATCATGCCGACATGGACGTCTTTCGGGCGCGCCTGCGCCTGATGGGCGGCGACTGACGACCGGCATCAGGCCCGACCGCCCCCGGGGGGAAGGCGCGAGCAGTTGGTAGAAGAACGACTCGGGGGGCGCCCGGCCGGACGCCCCCCGATCACTGTCAGCCCTGCCCGAGAGCTGGGGCCGGAGTTACGCGCAGTTGGCCACACCGCTGAAGGCGGAGGCGACCACGACGTCGATGCCGAGCAGCGGCACCTCGACGTGAACCGCGTTCACCTTGAGCGTGTTACCCGACTTGATCTGCTCGTTGATGATGATCGTGCCGAGACCGAAGGGGATCTTCGTGTTCGGCGGCGAGGCGATCGGATAGGTCGTGCCGTTGACCGTGAGGCTCCCAACCATGCTGCTGCCCAGCACCGTGCCGTGCGCGCGACACGAAGCGCTCGATTCGGCGGTGATCAGCTTACCGGTGATCACCGGAAAGGCCGGGAGCGTAATCGTCGTCTGGGCGATGGTGGCCTTGGACTGGGCGCTCTCGTTGGCCGTGGTCTTGACGCTCGCGCTCAACAGGCTTCCGCTGATCAGCGGCGAGCTGGCCGAACCCGCATTCAGCGAGGTGCTTGAGGAGTTGGGCGTGGAGATCAGGCCGGTGTCGGGCCCGATCGTCAACTTCGCGCCCAAGACCGACGTCGTGATGTCGAAGGCCCGACCGGTTTCGATGTTGGTCGCGTTCGCCGACGCGACCGCCGGCACCGCCAGCGCGGACACCACCGCACCGAGTACGGCCATACGCCGTACCCGAATCGCACCGCGCCCGCGCGCGTGCATTCCCGTTAGAGACATGCTTGTCTACCCCCTACTCTGAGCCGCCGCGGCGGCTGTATGTGTAAATCAGCCGCGGCGCGGCTGCCCTTTCATCGGACCGGCCTAACACCGGGCCCGGGTCAACCTGGATGAAGCCCCGTGCCAGGTGAGATCAGCCGTGTCCAATCCTGTACAGCTGAGGACCGTAGGTGGCGATCTACAGAAAGTCAAGGTTTGTCAGTCAACTGACAATGACCGGGCGTAGGCCCGTCACCCGCGGGCGCCCGCGCCCGCCAGGAGCGGGAGGACTCGCGGACTCAACGTCGCCCGAAACGTCGGTACTCTGAGCCGACGCCCCGCGAGGTTCGAGGAAGTCATGTGCGGAATCATTGCTGTCCTACGCCGGTCGACGGATCGACCGCCGCCCTACCCAGCTGAGCTGACCTCCCGGATGGAGCGCGGTGTCGCCGC
>JALYXK010000008.1 GCA_030947145.1 Actinomycetota bacterium | reverse complement strand
ACCCCGGCGTGGGATCAGCCCCGGATGCTGATCTGGTACACGGTGAAGCCGATCGCACCGCAGGCCGCCGCGACGATCCAGAAGCGCAGGATGATCTTCGTCTCCGACCAGGCCAGCAACTCGAAGTGATGATGGATCGGGGCCATCAGGAACACCCGCTTGCGGAACATCCGGAACGAGAACACCTGGATCAGGACCGAGAGCGCCTCGACGACGAAGATTCCACCCAGCAGGATCAGCAGCACCTCGGTCTTGGTCATGACCGCCAGACCGGCGATCGCCCCCCCCAATCCCAGCGACCCCGTGTCCCCCATGAAGATGCTGGCCGGAAAGCTGTTGAACCAGAGAAAGCCGATGCACGCCCCCACCAGGCATGCGGCCAGCATCTCGAGGTCGTGTTCCCCGCTGGTGATGAAGGTGATGCCGATGTAGGCCAGCAACACGATCGCGGCGCAACCGGCCGCCAGCCCGTCGAGGCCGTCGGTCAGGTTGACCGCGCTGGTGGTGCCGGCTACCACCAAGTAGATGAACACCGGATACAGCGGCCCGAGGTCGAACTGGACGTCGACGATCCGCAGCTTGACCGTCGGGGGGAGCCCCGCCTTCTGGGTGGCCACCCACCACAGCCCCAGCGAGATCGCCACCGTCAGCACCAGCTTCGTTCGCGCCCGGAGGCCGAGCGAGCGCCGTTTGACGATCTTGGTGTAATCGTCGGCGAAGCCCAGCAGCGCGCAGGCCAGCGCCGTGCCGAATACCCCGATCGAGGCCCAATCGCGGGTGGAGAGCACCAGGTAGGGGACCGCGAAGGCGAGCAGGATCAGGATCCCGCCCATCGTCGGCGTCCCGGCCTTGGACTGGTGTCCCTTCGGGCCCTCCTCGCGGATGTTCTGGCCAAACTCTCGTCGGCGCAGAAAGTCGATGAACTTCGGGCTGAGGAACAGGCACATCAGCAGCGCCGATGTGCCCCCGATCAGGACGCGGCCGGACTGTGAGCCCATTAGACGGGCACCCCGCTCCGCACCACGTCGCAGACCCGCTCGAGGCCGACCCCGCGCGAGGCCTTGACCAGCACCACGTCGCCCGGCTTCAGTAGGCCAGGGACCAGCGCCGCCGCCTCGGCGGCGTCGGCGGTGAGGTGAGAGGCGCAGCTCTGACGGAATCCCTCGGCGATCGAGGCGGCCAGCGGCCCGACCGTGACCAGCCGGTCGACGCCGACCGCCCGCGCATGCTCGCCGATCTCGACATGGAAGCGGCGCTCATCGGGGCCGAGCTCGAGCATGTCCCCGAGCACGGCTACGCGCCGAGCCCCCTCGCCGCCGATCGGGGCCGCGGCCAGTTCGTCCAGGGCGGCGCGCATCGACATCGGGTTGGCGTTGTAGCAGTCGTCGATCAGCGTGATGCCCGATCCGAGCTGTAGGCGCGCGCCGCGTCCGGCCGAGATCTCGAGGTCCACCCGCCCGCTCGCGCGCACTCCGATGGCCGACGCGGCGGCCACGGCGGCGAGCAGATTGCGACGCAGATGAGCCTGCGCGAAGGAGACCTCGAGCGTGATCGCCTCGCCGGCGAGGTCGATCTCGACCCGCTCGCCCCGCGCGACGCGCATCCGCACGTCCCCGCCCTCCCCGAACGTGAGGGTGCGCAGATCGGCTCGATGGTGCGGTGCCAGCAGCGGCTCGCCGGCGGGGAGCACGGCGGTGGCGCCGGGGGCCAGAGCGGCAATCAGCTCGGCCTTGGTCGCGGCGATCGCCTCGAGCGAGCCCAGCAACTCCAGATGCACCGGCCCGATGCTGACGATCACGCCCACATCGGGCTCGGCGATCCCCGCCAGCTCGGCGATTTGGCCGGCCCCCCGCATCCCCATCTCGAGCACGAGCACCTCGGTCCCCGCGGGCGCGGCCAGGATCTCCAGGGGGAGGCCGATCTCGGTGTTGAAGTTGGCCCGCGACGCGACCGTGCGGCGGTGCGGCTCGATCACCGCCCGCAGCAGCTCCTTGGTCGAGGTCTTGCCGGTCGAGCCGGTGACGCCGATCACCTGGGCATTCAGCTCACGCCGCCAGGCCGTGGCCAGGCGCTGGAGGGCTTTCAGCGGGTCCTCGGCGGCGAGCAGCACCCCCGGACCGGAACCCTTCGCCGCCTGGGCGTGCTCCTCGGTGGCCAGAATCCCCCAGGCGCCCGCCCCCAGCGCCTGAGCCGCGAAGCGGCCACCGTCGGCGTTGGCGCCGGGCAGGCCGACGAACAGAGCGCCCGGACCGGTGTCGCGGGAGTCGATGCTCGCCCGCTCGGGTCCAGGCGTCGTGGTTGGCGGCTCAGAGATCAGGCGGGCGCCGGCGACACCCCGCGGCCCAGAGATCAGGCGGGCGCCGGCCGCCGCGGCGACCTGGGTGGCTGTCCAGGGCTTCATCAGTCGCGAGCGCCGACGTTGACCGGCGCGCCCCGGAGGATCTCACGCGCGACGGTCACATCGTCGAACGGCAGCTTCACTCCGTCCGCGAACTCCTGGCCCTGCTCGTGACCCTTGCCGGCGATCACGACCACGTCTCCCGGATCGGCCTGCATCATGGCGCTGGCGATCGCCTGGCGCCGGTCGGCGTCGTGCTCGACGCTCGGCGAGGTCCCGATTCCGGCGAGGATCTCGGCGATGATCGCCTCCGGGTCCTCCGATCGGGGGTTGTCCGAGGTGACGATCGCGCGGTCGGCCAGACGCGCGGCGATCTCCCCCATCAGCGGGCGTTTGGTCCGGTCCCGGTCCCCTCCGGCACCGAGCACGACGAGGACTCGCTGGTCGGTGAGCTTCCTGGCCGCGTGCAGGACATTCTCCAGCGAGTCCGGCGTATGGGCGTAATCGACGATCACCGCAAACGGCTGGCCTTCATCGACGGTCTCGAACCGGCCCGGGACCTGCTCGGCGGTGGCGATCGCCGCCTGACACGTCTGCGCGCAGACGCCGAGCGCGCGCGCGGCGGCGAACGCGGCGAGGACGTTGTACACGTTGAAGCGACCGCGCAGCGGCGAGCTCAGTTCGGTCTCGCCCTCCGGAGTGGCCACGGTGAAGTGGGAGCCGGTGAGTCCGGTGCTGAGGGTTCTGGCCCGGTAGCTGGCCGGAGCATCGATGGCGAAGGTCACGGGCTGGCCGAGGTCGTCGGCCAGCCGTTGTCCGTACGGATCATCGACGTTGACCACCGAGACCGCCGGTCCCAGGTCGGTGAACAGCTTGCGCTTGGCTTCGAAGTACGCGTCCATCGACGGATGGAAGTCGAGGTGGTCCTGGGTCAGGTTGGTGAAGATCGCCGCGGCGAAGTGGATCGCGTCCGCGCGATGAAGCTCGAGCGCGTGCGAGGAGACCTCGATCGCGCACGCCGTGTCGCCGCTGTCGAGCATCTCCGCGAAGGTCCTCTGCAGGTCGATCGCTTCGGGGGTCGTGCGCTGGACCTCGTGCTCCACGCCGCCGACGACGCGCTTGACCGTCCCCAGCAGCCCGGTCCGACGGCCGGACTTTTCCAGCAACGAGCGGAGCAGGAAGGCGGTCGTGGTCTTGCCGTTGGTGCCGGTGATCCCGATCGTCTGCAGGGAGGCCGTCGGGTCCCGATAGAACGCGGCGGCCGCCGGGGCCATCGCGGCGCGGACCGAGTCGACCTGGATCTCCGGCACGGCCAGGCCCAGTGGACGCTGGACGACCAGGGCCACGGCGCCGTTCGCGATCGCCTCGGGAGCGAACTCGTGACCATCCCGTGTGAAGCCCGGCACGCAGAAGAACAGTGTGCCGGGCTTGACCGCCCGGTTGTCGTAGGCGAGATCGGCGATCTCGAGGTCCCGGGCGGACGCCGGGGTGGAAGGGATCACATCGGCCAGCCGCATTGGCGCTAGAGCCTACTTAGACAGGCGGCGGGCCTCGGGCTGACGGTGCGTACTCCGCTCAGCCCGCCCCGGGTCAGCCGCCGAAGCCGCGGCCGTGCCGGGCCAGGTCCCGCCGCTCGATCACCCGGTCGGCGAGCCCGTAGGCCACCGCCTCCTCTCCGGTGAAGTAGCGGTCGCGCTCCATGTCCGCGTGCACGCGCTCGACCGACTGGTCGGTATGCAGCGCGTACAGCTCGTCCACCCGGGCGCGCAAGGCCAGGACCTCCCTGGCGTGGATCTCGATGTCGCTGGACTGCCCCTCGAACCCGCCCGAGGGCTGGTGGATCAAGATCCGGCTGTTGGGCAGGACCAGGCGCTTGCCGGGCGCGCCGCCGGCCAGCAGCAGCGACCCCATGGACATCGCGATCCCGTAGCAGATGGTCTGCACGTCGGGCCGGATGAACTGCATCGTGTCGTAGACGGCCAGGCCCGCGTAGATCGAGCCGCCCGGAGAATTTATGTACAGGTGAATGTCCTTATCCGGGTCATCGGACTCCAGGTGGACGAGTTGGGCCACGATCAGGTTGGCGATCGACTCATCGACCTGCCCGCCTAGGAATACGACTCGATCGTTGAGCAGCCGGGAGTAGATGTCGAAGGCGCGCTCGCCGCGAGCTGTCTGCTCGACGACCATTGGGATAACGGACATGGATCCTCCTGGGGGTCTGATAACGTGCAACCGGTGAGTTGCGTACTTGGCTGGACCATAGCAAAACCCGCAACCGGACAGTTGCGCTTATGAGCGAAGGAGAGCCCGGTGACGAACCGAATCGAGCGTGAGCTACTGCTGGAGGTCCCCGTCCCGGAGGTGTGGGAGGCGGTCACGGCTGGGGAATGGCTGGCCGATGAGGTGATTCTCGACCTCAGACCCGGCGGCGACGCGACGTTTCGCTGGTCCGAGCAGACCAAGACCGGCTGGATCGAGGAAGTGTGCCGGCCCAACGGCGACGGGGCCGCCGGTCGACTCGCGTTCTGGTGGGCGCAGGACGGTGAGCCGGCCACTCGGGTGGAGCTGACCGTCGCGCCGGACGGAGATCGCGCCGCCCGGATTCGCGTGGTCGAGACGTGCCCACTCGACGTTCTCGATCTGGTGGGAATCCCGCTGCCGGGCATCGGCGGGCCCTCGTTCGGCCCGGCGCTGATGGCCGTCCGCTGATGTCGAGCCCAGACTCCGCCGGCGCCGTGTTCAGCGCCCTCTCCGATCCGACCCGCCGCGCGTTGCTGGCGGCGCTGGCCAGCCGGCCGGCCGCGACGGCGACCGCGCTGGCCGCAGAGCTGCCGATCTCGCGGCAGGCGGTGGTCAAACACCTCAGCGCGCTGGCCGATGCCGGCTTGCTGGATCGCCAGCGGGAGGGGCGGGAGGTTCTTTACAGCGTCACCCCGGCGCCGCTCTCGGAGGCGGTGTCATGGATGGCCCAGGTGGGCGGCGAATGGGACGATCGCCTGGCCTCGCTCCGCAGCCAGTTCCACCCGAGCTAGCGCCGGCTTTCCGATGGCTGTCGCCGGCTGCCCAGCCCGGCTCAGCGCGGCAGGAGGCCAAAATGCGGCACAGCCCAGCCGACGATCTTCTGGAACGCCGGGGCCGCGACCGATCCGCCGTAGATCGCGCCCTGGGGTCGATCCACAACCACCAGCCCCAGTAGTTGCGGGTGATTAGCCGGCACCATGCCCACGAACGAGGCGATGTACTCGGTGCTGGAGTAGTGCCCGTTGATGGCGATGCTCGCGGTGCCGGTCTTGCCGGCCATCTCGTAGCCGGGAATTCCGGCGCCGGAGGCCGTGCCGCCGTCCCCGTACACGCCGATCAGCATGTTGCGCAGCTCGGCCGCCGTGCTGGTGGAGATGATGCGGTGGCCGGCGGGAACCTTCGTCGGCTTGCCGCCGATCGCTCCGACGATGTGCGGCGGGCGGAGGATGCCGCCGTTGGCGATCGCCGAGTAGGCGGCGGCGATCTGAATCGGGGTCACCGATTCGCCCTGGCCGAAGGGGAGGTTGCCCATCGTCGAGCCCGAGTACTTCGACAGGGGCAAGATGATCCCGCCGTCCTCACCGGGAAGGTCGACTCCGGTCGGCGAGCCGAATCCGAAGCGGCGCACCCAGTAGTTGAAGCGTGACGACCCGAGCTTCATTCCGATCAGGTCGGCACCGATGTTGCTCGAGAACTTGAGGATGTTGGCTACCGAGAGGGTCTCGAAACCATGGGCCTCGGCGTCGTGGATCTGCCGATCGGCGACCTGCAGGACGGGCGGGACGTCGAACGGCGTGCTGGGGTTGACCAGGCCGTCCTGCATCGCGCCGGCCACGGTGATCGCCTTGAACGTCGAGCCGGGCTCGTAGTTGAACGATACGGCGCGATCCTGGGTGGCATAGGTCGGCGCGCCGTTCGGATCGTTGGCGTTGATCCGCGGCCAGTTGGCCAGCGCGAGGATCGCGCCCGTGTTCGGGTTCATGATGATCGCCGTAGCGCCCTTCGGCGAGTACTGGGCGCCGACTCCAGCCAGTACCTGCTCCACCTCGTCCTGCAGCGCCGCGTCGAGCGTCAGCTTGATCGTCTTGCCGGCCTTCGTCGGCTTGACACTGTCGATCGAGATGGGCTGCCCGATCGCGTCGTTGACAACCTTGCGCACCCCGCTACGGCCGCTGAGGACGTTGTTGTAGCGATACTCGATGCCGCTGATGCCATGCGGGCCCTGCACCCCCCAGTCGATGTCTCCGATCACCTGCGAGGCCGCCCACGAGCGGGGATAGATCCGCGTGACCTGCGGGATCAGCGTCATGCCGTCGATCGGCTTGCCGCCCAACTTCAACTTCAACACCGCGGTCGCCCGGGAGGCCGGGACCTGGTGGGCGAGGTAGACGAACCCGGTGCGCGGCTTGCTCAGCAGCGCCAGCAGCGTCAGCGTGGGCTTGCCCAGCAGCGGTGAGAGCGCCTTGGCGACGGCGAGCGGATCCTTGATCAGATAGGGGTCGGCGGCGACGTCGTCGGCCGCCTCACTGATGGCCAGCTCGTTCCCGTTGCGGTCGGTGATCGCTCCCCGCTCGGCCGGCAGCGTCACGGTCGTGACCTGCTGGGTCTCGGCCGCCCGCTGCAGCGATCCCGCCCTTACCGCGCCAAGATATGTCGCGCGCGCGACGGCCGTGCCCAGCAACGCGAGGAAGGCCAGGAAGATGATGCCGATCCTGCGATCGATCGAGCCCACGGCCGGCCGCCTAACCCGCCGCCGGCACTCCGGCTCCGCCGGTGGCCGCGGTTGGGGAGGCCGACTGAGTCGGGGCCGGCGCGGCCGTGCCCACGGCTCCGGTCGAGGCGGACGCCGGGGACGTGGTCGGAGCCGGCACCGGGGTCGCGGGAGCCACTAGCTGCGTAGGGGTGGCCGGCGAGGTGGCCGCGGCCGCAGTCTGGGTGGTCTGGCCCGAAATCGCGCTCGGGCTTGCGGCCCCCGTCGTCGGGGTGCTCGCGGACGGGCTGCCGGCGGCGGAGAGGGACCCGGTTGTCGCCGCGCTCGCCCCGAGCGTGCCGGGGGCGGGGCTGGCCCCCGTCACCGCACCGTTGGGAACCGACAGCGACAAGAACGCCTGGGTGTCGGGCTGATGGATGTTGGCGATCGCCTGCTTCACCGTGGCCGGCCCCACCGAGACGAATCCGACCCCATCGGGTGCCGGCATGACCATGCCCATGGCGGCGGCCAGCCGCTCGATGCGCTGATCGTCGCCCAGCTGGGCGACGCTGGCCCGAAGCTGCTCGTTTCGGCTCTGCAGCGAGGTGCCGCTCTGCAGCGAGCGGCCGATGCTCGCGCCCAGCTTGAGGACCTCGATCTGCATGGCCACAATCCCGGCAAGCATCACGCCGAGCACCGCGATCCACGTCCGGCCGCGAACGACGCGATCGAGCAGCGGGTGGTCGGGGAGCGCCCGGATGGCCGCGAGGACCCGGCGCGGCAGCGGCGGAAACTGCGACCGCCGGGCGTCCCGTGCAGGCCGGGAGCGCGGTTTGGCGCTGCCGCCACGGCCGGGGCGAGGCAGTGCGACGCTTGCGCCCTGGCCAGGGC
>JALYXK010000005.1 GCA_030947145.1 Actinomycetota bacterium | reverse complement strand
GGGCCGTCGACGGCCCCGCGGCGATCAGCGTCGCCAGCCGCCCCTCGGAGAGCTCCAGCCGCCCGGCCACGCGGCGCATCAGCTGGTCGCGCAGGACGCTCTGCGGCAGCCTGCCCAGGATCGGGCGCAGTTCGGCCAGCGCGCGATCCTTACCCTCCGCGCTGTGGGTGTCCTCGTGCTCGAGGATGCGCTCGATCCGAAAGACGACAAAGGGGACGGACCCCTCGACGCGTTGGCGCAGTGCCTCAGCTCCCTCGTGCGCGATCAGCTCGCCCGGATCGGTGCCCTCCGGAAGCGGGACGACGCGCAACTCGAGCTTGGAACCCGCGGCCAGGCGCGAGGCGCGCATCATCGCCTCCTGCCCGGCGCGGTCGGCGTCCAGGCACAGCTCGAGCACCTTGACCACCCGCTCGAGCTCGCGTACCTGCTCCTCGGTCAGCGACGTCCCCATGATCCCCACGGCGTTGCGAAAGCCCGCCTGGTGCAGCGCGAGCACGTCGGTATAGCCCTCGACCAGGATCATCCGGCCGGCCCGGGCGGCGGCGGCCCGCGCGAGGTCGATCCCGAACAGCTGCTCGCGCTTGTGGTAGAGCTCCCCATCGGAGGTGTTGAGGTACTTGGGGCCGCGGGAGTCCTCGCTCATCGCGCGGGCGCCGAAGCCGCGGACGTTGCCGCGCGCGTCGACGGAGGGGAACATGATCCGCCGCCGAAAGCGGTCGTAGATGGAACCCGGCCGGTCCTTGGAGCGCTGGGCCAGACCGACGGCCAGGAGCTCCTCATCGTTGAAACCGGCACGGCGCGAGACGAGCAGAATCCGGTCCCACGCACTTGGCGCATAGCCCACCCGAAACTCGCGCAGCGTCGCCTCGGTGAAGCCGCGGCCGAGGAGATAGTCCCGCGCCGGAACCGCCTCTTCGGCCTCCCACAGATAGCGCGAATAGTACGTGGAGACGCGCCCCAGGAGCGAGTAGAGCCGCTCGCGGCGGGTGCGTCGCGACGCCGCCGCCGGGTCTTCGTCCTCGGTTTCCAGCTCCACGCCAAAGCGCTTGGCCAGCGACTCGATCGCGCCCTTGAAGTCGAGCCCCTCGGTCTCCCTGACGAACTTGATGGCGTCGCCGCTGGCCTGGCAGCCGAAGCAGTGGTAGAGCTTCTCGTCGGGACTGACGTGGAACGACCCGGTCCGCTCGTCGTGGAACGGGCAATTGCCGAAGTAGCTGTTGGCACCAGCACGGCGCAGGTCCGTGCGCGTGGAAACCAGCGCCACCATGTCCACGGCGTCGCGGACCCGGTCGGTCGAATCGGCCGTGAAGCGGCTCACGGCGCGAAGGCGACCGGGATCCGCATTGCCTCGAACGCGTGAATGCAGAATCGGTCGGTCATCCCGGCGAGATAGTCGGCGACCCGGCGCGAGGTCGCCCCCGGGGGGATCGAATCGGGGATCTCATCGGGGTGATCGCAGTAATGGTCGAAGAGCGTCCGGATCAGCGGCTGGATCTTGGCGTGCTCGCGCGTCGCCTCCGGTCCGAGGTAGACCCGGTCGAACATGAATGTCCGCAGCTCGGTCATCGCGCCGCCGATCTCCTCGCCCTGGACGATCTCGCCGGCGCGGTCGGAATGCTCGACGAGATCGTGGACCAGCGTGTCGATCCGGTGCGACCCGCTGTCGCCCAGAACCGCGATCGACTGCGCCGGCAGGTCGTGCAGGCCGATCACGCCGGCTCGGACGGCGTCGTCGATGTCGTGGTTGATGTAAGCGATCCGGTCGACCAGCCTGACGATCTTGCCCTCGAGCGTGGCGGGCTCGCGAGCTCGCCCGGAATGGCCGCGGATCCCGTCGCGCACCGCGTCGGTCAGATTCAGGCCCAGTCCGTCGCGCTCCAGCGTGTCGACGACGCGCAGCGAGTGCTCGTTGTGCAGGAATGATTCACTAAAGCGCTCCTGCAGGCAGCGGTGCAGCGCGTCCTCGCCGACGTGTCCGAACGGCGGGTGGCCGAGATCGTGGCCGAGTCCGATCGCCTCGACGAGGTCCTCGTTCAGACGCAGCGCGCGCGCGACCGTACGCGAGACCTGAGTGACCTCCAGCGTATGGGTCAGCCGGGTGCGGTAGTGGTCGCCGGTGGGCAACACGAACACCTGGGTCTTGTGCTTGAGCCGCCGGAACGCCTTGCAGTGAACGATTCGGTCGCGGTCGCGCTGAAACGGCGTGCGCAAGCCGCAGTCGGGCTCCTCACCCCCGCGCTGGGCCGGGTAGGAACGGGTGGCCAGCGGCGATAGGTCCGACTGCTCGCGCGCGCAGATCCGCCCGGCAAAGGCCGACGCCACTGGCCCGGTGGGGTGTTGCTCGCTGGTTGTCGTGGCCTGTTCGCTCACCAACAGCGATTCTGACAGCGCGCGGCGCGGACACTCCGAGTTGATGCGAACTCGTGGCAAATTGCGCGGACTTAGGCCGCGCGCAACAGCGGCCGCAGCCGGACCTGAGCGTGATGCTCGGCCGTCTCGATGATCGCCCGCTCGGCCTGGCGCAACGCTCGGTCCGACGCCCGCGGGACCTCGGCCAGCGGCTTGGACAGCGCTCCGACCAGGAAGGCGTAGGCCTCTTCGTCGAGGGCGAAGCCGGTGGCCTCGCACGAGTTGCAGACCACCCCTCCGACCGCCGCGGAGAAGCCCTGCAGGTGCTCGTGCTCGCCGCAGGCCGCACAGGCCCCGAGTTGCGGGACGATCCCGGCGGCCAGCAGCAGCTTCAGCCGGAAGGCCAGCCCGTTGCCCGGCCGCGCCTGCCCGGGTTCGGAGCTCAGCAACGCCAGCTCGTTGGCCAGCAGCGTGAACACCTCGGGGTGGGGATCGGGGGTCTCGAACATCCGCGTGACCGCATCGCAGGCGCGGGCCGCCGCGTCGAGGCTGGCCGCATGCTCGCGGAGCGGCGCGTGCGCGGCCACGGTGTCGACGCCGGTCACGGTGAACAGGTCTCCCCGCCCGATGCGGAGCATCACCTGGATGCGGAAGAACGGCTCGAGCCGCGCGCCGAAGCGGCTGCGCGAGCGCCGCGCGCCCTTGGCGATCGCGCCGATGCGGCCATGTCGCGGCGTGTACATGTGCAGGATCCGGTCGGCTTCCCCGTAACGGATCGACCGCAGCACGATCGCCTCGGTCTTCAGAGGGCCCATGCTATTTTTTCTGAAGTATGAAGCTAGTCACCGTGTACACGACCGAGCAATGTTCGCGCTGCGCGAGCGCCAAGATGCTGCTCAAGCGCCGCGGAATCGACTACGACGAAATCAATCTGGCAAAGGACCCGGACGGCCGCTCGGAGCTCTCCCGGCGGACCGGCATGGTGACGTTCCCCCAGATCATGATCGACGAGCAGCCGCTGGGTGGCTTCGACGAGCTGCTGGCTGCCGACCGCGCCGGCCGTCTTCAGCAGCTGCTCGCCGCTTAGTGCCGCACTAGGCTCTCCGGACCGCCCCCGGCCGGCGAGCGCGCGGCCTCGGCTGGCAGCGCTCGCACACATAGGTCCCGCGGCCGGCCGCGACGATCTTGCGGATCGGGCCGCCGCAGTTCAGGCAGGCTTCGCCCTCGCGCAGATGGATAAGAAAGCGGTCCTGAAACGAGCCGCGGGCACCGTCCACGTGCCGGAAGTCGTCGATCGAGGCGCCCTTGGCCTCGATGCCGGCGGCCAGGACCTGCTCGATCGCCTCGTGGAGGCCGGCCCAATGAGCCGCGTTCAGGCGCCCGGCCGGCCGCAATGGATGGATTCGGGCGCGGAACAGCGCCTCGTCAGCGTAGATGTTCCCGACCCCGGAGATCCGGCGCTGGTCCAGGAGGAACGCCTTGACCGGCGCGATCCGGCCCCGAGCGGCGCGGCGCAGATACTCCGCGGTGAACTCGGAGGTGAACGGCTCGGCGCCGAGCCGCAGCGCGAAGTACTCGTCGCGGGCGGCGGCACCGTGGATCAGGTGCCCGGTGCCGAAGCGCCGGGGATCGACGTAGGCGAGCCGGTGTTCGCCGTCGAGCCAGAAGCGCACGCGGGTGTGGGCCGGCTCGACCTCGGGGTCAAACAGCAGCGCGCCGGTCATGCGCAGATGCACGAGCAGGTGCCGGTCGCCGGAGAGCGACCAGATCAGGTACTTGCCCGCCCGGCCCACGCTCTCGATGCGAGCGCCGGTGAGCTCGGCCTGGACGGGCTGAGGCGGCGCCGGTCGGGTCCAGCGCGGGTCGAGGATCTGGACGGACTCGATTAATCGTCCCTCCAGATGGGGCGCCAACTGCCGACGGATGGTCTCGACCTCGGGTAACTCGGGCATCGGAATCGCTTCTACAGCAAAGCCGTGCCCGGCAGCTCCGCCGCCTCGCGACCGCAGGCCTCGGCGTCCGGCAGCGCGCCGACGCCGCAGGTATCGAACCCGCCCACGCACGCCCGCCTCACGCCGTGGCCGCCGGCCGGAGCCGCAGTGAACGCTTGATCGGTGAGAACACGGCGTGGTCCACCGCGTGGAACATCGCCGGGGGCGCGTATTCGTCGAGCACGTACTCAGCGCCGGGAACGTACACGTGGGTGGAGCGCACCCGGCGCGAGCGCCCGTTGATCTGCTCCAGGGCGTCGATCTCGACGGCGCTGCGGTGATCGACGGTGAGCGCGGAAGCGCGGATCAGGACCAGGCCCGGATACTTGGTCCGGACCGCCTTCAGCAGCTCCCGCCGCGTCTGATCGAGCTGCGCGGATCCCGTTGGCGCAGGCGCGGCCCGCGGAAACCGCCAGACCGCGACAAACGCCGCACCCGAGGCGACCACTGTCACCACCGGAGCCCGCTGGGCCAGCACGACCCAGTTCTTGGGGGCGATCAGGGTGACGCCGTAGTAGGTGAAGCCGAGCGTGCGAAAGCCCCGCGGCGCGGCCGGTTGGGAGAGGCTGGGGACCGGCGTGCGCGAGTCGCCGCAGCCACCGAGCGCGACGAGCGCCGCCGTTGCGGCCGTCAAGGCGAGCGCGGTGCGCAGCGTGGTGGCGATCGAGGCCCGATGCGCGCGGCGCATCCTCAGTCCTCCCCGTCCCAGTAGTCGAGGCGCTCGATCCGACCGATCAGCCCCACCCCCCGGAAGGCGATCTTGCCCGACCGCGGGTAGTAGCAGAGGTCGCTGGGGTCACGCGTGCCATAGGCCAGAAACGTCAGGCCCTGTGCCCCCGCGCGGAAGACGTGAGCGATTCCCGTGCCGGCGGGGCGCGAGATCACGTGGCCCGGGCCGACGGCGCTCTCCTCGGCCTCGGAGCCGAACCCGAGCACCAGCATGCCCGAGCCGGCCAGCACCACGAAGATTTCCTCCTCGACGGAGTGGCAGTGCTGGGCCGTGGCCTCCTTACCCGCCGCCACCTCGACGTGCTGGAGACCGGTGGTTACCGAACCCGCGGCGCGACCGAGGTTCCGGCGCTCGCGCACGACGCGGGGACGCTCGAGGCGCACCGGCTCGGCGTCGGCGAGGTTGACGATGTTTGCGGGACGAGGCCCAGGTTGCTCCGGGCATTCCGGCGGGCCGAGCGCGGACTCCCGCAGGAACTGGACCGGCGCCCCCTGCACCGCCCCGGTGGCGCTCTCGACCGCGCGATTGCCGACCAGCGAGATCCCGAGCCGCGGGAATCTCGGGCTCTCATCGTTGCACCTCGTGCCGAAGGCCAATACGTCCAGTGGTTCGATCGCCTGCAGCGAGTGCGCCCCCCGGCGCGGCATGTGGACGATGCAATCCCCGGTCTCGACCTCGGCCGTACGGCCGGATTGCCAGGAGAGCCCGCGGCCCGCCAACACGTAGAAGATCTCCTCCTCGCGCCCGTGTTCGTGGGCGGGTGTCGACCAGTGACCGGACGGGACCTGGAGCCGGCGCAATCCCACCGTCGCACACCCGGCCGCCTCGCCGAGGAAGGTCCAGTGGCTGGTCAGGTGGCCGAGCGAGAAATCTGCCGACCGGGCCTCATCGAAATGCGTGATCCCCACCAGCGCGAGGCTACCGGCTCGCGCTCCCGGTGGATTGCTCGATCTGCGCGCGTGGATGCGCGTCGAAGTACACGTCGCGGAGCCGCTCGGCCGTCAGGTGGGTGTACATCTGGGTGGTGCCGATGTCGGCGTGACCGAGCATCTCCTGCAGTGAGCGCAGATCGCAGCCGCCGGCGAGCAGATGCGTGGCGAACGTATGGCGGAGGGTGTGGGGACTCATGCGGTCCTCGAGCCCGGCGGTGCCGGCGTGGCGCTGGACGATCTTGTAGAGGCCCTGGCGCGAAAGTCCCCGACCGCGGAGATTCACGAACACGTGCGCCTCGTCCTGGAGCCCGACCAGTCGCGGGCGGGCCCGCTCGAGGTAGGGCTCGAGCCTGTCGATCGCCTTGCCGCCGATCGGAACCAGGCGCTCCTTGGATCCCTTGCCTCGGGCCAGCAGGAACCCGGCGTCGAGCTGCAGGTCAGCCAGTTTCAGGTCGGTGGCCTCCGAAGCCCGCAGCCCGCACGCGTACATGGTCTCGAGCAACGCCCGGTCCCGGATGGCGGCCGGGGACGAGCCGGTCGGCTGGGCCAGCAGGCGCGTGACCTCGTCCCGGCTCAGCACCTTCGGCAGACGCCCGCGCGAGCGCGGAGCGCGCAGCTCGGAGGTGGGATCGGTGTCGAGCAGCTGCTCCCGGCGCAGGTGGCGGTAGAACGAGCGCAGACAGGCGATCTTGCGCTGCAGGCTGGCCGGGGCCAGCGACTTACGGCCATTCTCCGAGCCCGAGGCGAGCTCGGTTACGAAGGCGGCCAGATCCGGCCCCGTCACGGCCAGCGGGTCGACTCCGCGCCGACCCAGGAACGCCCCGAACTGCTGCAG
>JALYXK010000471.1 GCA_030947145.1 Actinomycetota bacterium | reverse complement strand
GGCTTCTACGACAGCGTGCAGACCGGCCAGCTGATCTCCCGGGCCAACTCCGACATCCGCTCGGTGCAGATGTACCTGACCTTCGCGCCGGCGATCATCGTGCAGTGCTCGGTGGCCGTGGTGGCGTCATCCACGGGCACCTGCAGATCGGCGCGATTCTCGCCTTCAGCGCCTACATCGTGATGCTCCAGGCGTTCTACGACGTCACCGCTGGGTCGCTGAAGATCGACGGCCACGACGTCCGGGACCTCACGGCGGCCAGCTTGCGCGCACATCGGCGTGGTCCTCGATGAGCCGTTCCTGTTCTCCGCCTCGATTCGGGGCAACATCGCCTACGGGCGTCCCGGCGCCGAGCTCGCCGACGTGCGAGCCGCCGCCCGGGCCGGCGGATCCTCGCGCTGGCCGACGGGTACGACACGGTGGTCGGCGAGCGCGCGGCTACACGCTCTCGGGTGGGCAGCGTCAGCGCGTGGCCATCGCGCGCACGCTGCTGCTCGACCCTCCATCCTGGGCGGCGCGCTCCGCCAGCCGGACGGACCTGCCCTCCGGGTAGACGCGTGGTCGACTCGCGCGTCACGGCGTCCGTAGAACACTCGTTTAGTTGTCCCTGGCGGGCCTGGTCCGGGGGTACCTATCGACCCACAGACCGACCCTGCGGAGGTATTTGATGTCAACAGCGTTAGTCGTCGTCATCGTCGTGGTAGTCGTGCTCGTGATCGGCGTGCTGCTCGCGCTGCCGCGGATGCGTCAGGCGGCCACTCTGCGAGCCCGAGAGCGAGAGCTCGACCAGCGGCGCGAGGTGGTGGCCGACGAGCACCGGTCGGAGGCCGAGAATCGAGCCCGGCAGGCCGATGTGGCCGAGCGCCGGGCCCGCATCGCCGAGCAGGAAGCCGCCGCCGCGCGCGCCCAGGCTCAGCTGCACGAGGAACGAGCCACGCTGCACGAACGCGGGTTGGCCGATCAAGAGCTGGTCGCCGATGACGAGCGCGATCGCTTCGCGGGAACGTCGGCCGTGGAGGATCCCGGCGCCCGCTGGGACGAGGATGATCCCGCCGCCCGCTCGGGCGTGGAGGATCCGAACGGTCGATCCCTGAGGCGCAGCGACCGGGCCGGTGAGCCGGCGGCCGCCCCGGAAGCCGACGCCACCTCCGCCACGACGTACCGCGGCCGATGAGGTCGGGTATCGGCTCGATCGTCTGGCTGATCGTCGGAGTGGTGGTGGCCTCGGCTCACCACTACTTCCGACACGCCGGCACGCTCAAGCCGCTTATCTCGGCGTTGCTGGCGATCGTGCTCTGGCCACTTCTGCTGCTCGGGATCAACCTGCACATCAAGTAACCGGAAGGAGACCCACATGGGTGATCGTCTACAGCGAGTGAAGGGCAAGACCGAGGAACTGAAGGGACGAGCCAAGCAGGAGACCGGCGCCGCCACCGGCCGCCCCGGCACCGAGGCTCGCGGCGTCGGTGACGTCGTCAAGGGAAAGACCCGGAACGCAGTCGGCAAGGCGCGCAGCACCGCCAAGAAGAAGACCCGCTAAACCCGGGGGCGCCCGCACCCCCGGGCCCCCAGCGGACGCGCCGGCCGTCGGCCCGGACGATCGTGCCGGGGGCGCTCGGCGCATCCGTCGCTGGCGCGATGCGTAGGATTTCCCTGCCATGGGTCCCCTTCAGGGCATCAAGGTGATCGAGATCGCGAGTATCGGACCGGGTCCGTTCGCGACGATGATGCTGGCCGACATGGGCGCGGAGGTGATCCGGCTCGATCGCGCCGACCAGGCCGGCGTGCTCGGCGCGGTCAGCGCCGACACGGTCGGCCGCGGGCGCCCCTCGGTGGCGGTGGACCTCAAGGATCCGGCGGGGATCGAGCTGGTGCTGAGGCTCGCCGAGCGCGCCGACGCCCTGATCGAGGGCTTCCGCCCCGGCGTGATGGAGCGGCTCGGGCTCGGGCCCGAGGCCGTGCTGGGGCGAAACCCGCGCGTCGTGTACGGGCGGATGACCGGCTATGGCCAGGACGGGCCGATGGCCAAGGTGGCCGGGCACGACATCAACTACATCTCGATCGCCGGCGCGCTCGGGGCGATCGCGCGCCACGGCGAGCGCCCGCTGTTCCCGCTCAACCTGCTCGGCGACTACGGCGGCGGCGCGATGTTCTTGGCCTTCGGGATGGTCTGCGGGCTGCTGCAGGCCCGCGCCTCGGGCCAGGGCCAGATCGTCGACGCCTCGATGGTCGACGGCGCAGCGCTGCTCACCAACCTGTTCCACGGCCTGCGCGCGTCCGAGCTCTGGAGTGACGAGCCCGGAACCAACGTGCTCGACTCGGGGGCGCACTTCTACGAGGTCTACGACACCTCCGACGGCGGCCACATCGCCGTCGGAGCGATCGAGCCGCAGTTCTACGCGGCGCTGCTCGAGGCGCTCGAGCTCAGCCCCGACGCGGCACCGCAATGGGACCGAGCCCGCTGGCCGGAGCTCAAGGATCGCTTCGCCGAGATCTTCCGCGGCCGCACGCGGGCCGAGTGGTCGGAGGTGCTCGAGCAGGCCAACGCCTGCGCCACGCCGGTCCTGTCGCTGGCCGAGGCGCCCTCACACCGACACAACGTCGAGCGCGGGACGTTCGTCACCGGTGACGGCATCGTCCAGCCCGCCCCGGCGCCGCGCTTCAGCCGCACCCCGGCGGAGATCTCGACGCCGCCCTCACCCGAGCAGGCGCTGCGCTCGTTCGGACTGAGCCCCGAGGATATCTCCGCACTCGGTCTTCCGGCCTGAGCGCTCGGCCCGACCGCAGGTCCGCGCAGTCAATTCCCGCCGTCAGGTCTGGCTGAGGGGCAGCCGCATGCGGAACGTGGTGCGGCCCGGCCGGCTCTGCACGGTCAGGGAGCCGTCGTGGCGATCGACGACGATCCGCCGAGCCGTGGCCAGGCCGAGGCCGGTGCCCTCGCCGACGTCCTTGGTGGTGAAGAACGGATCGAAGATCCGCTCGGTCAGCTCGGGCGGAATTCCGCTGCCGTCGTCGCTGACCTCGACCACCGCACAGCTCCCGTCCAGGCGGGTGCTGAGGGTGATCGTCCCGCGCTCGCCGAGGGCGTCGATCGCGTTGGCGATCAGGTTCGTCCACACCTGGTTGAGCTCGGAGCCGCGGACCATCAGCTTCGGCAGGCCCCGGTCGTAGTCGCGCGCGACCTTGATCTCGGTGTGCTTGAGCTTGAAGCCGAGGACGGCGAGCGTCGTCTCGAGGCCCTCGTGCAGGTCCACCTCGACGATCTCCCCGCGGTCCATGTAGGCGTAGCTCTTGACCGCCTTCAC
>JALYXK010000455.1 GCA_030947145.1 Actinomycetota bacterium | reverse complement strand
TCGCGTCGCCGAGCACGCACAGGCAGTTGCCGATGATCTGCTCCTGTACCGAGGCCATGATGTCGAGGTCCATCGGCGTCGCCTCGCCCGAGTCGATCCGTCCGAGCATCTTGACCGTCCAGTTCGTGCCCTCGCGGCACGGGACGCACTTGCCGCACGACTCGTGGGCGTAGAACTTCGCCAGCTTGGTCGCGACCTCGAGCACCGTATGGGAGTCGTCGACCACGATGATCGCTCCTGAGCCGAGCATCGATCCCGCCTTGGCCAGAGAGTCGAAGTCGTAGGGGATGTCGAGGTCATCGGCGGTGAGCACCGGCGCGCTCGACCCGCCCGGGAACCAGAGCTTGACCTCGCGGCCGTCGAAGGGGCCGCCGGCGAGGTCGTAGATGATCTCTCGCGAGGGGACCCCCAGCTCGATCTCGTAGTTGCCCGGCCGCTTGACGTCGCCGGAGACCGACACGAGCTTGGTCCCCGTCGAGGTCTCGGTGCCGATCTTCGCGTACTCGGCGCCGCCCATGGCGATGATGTGGGGGACGGTGGCGAGGGTCTCCACGTTGTTGATCAAAGTGGGGCTGTCGTAGAGACCTTCGACGGCCGGGAACGGCGGCTTCAGGCGCGGGTTGCCGCGCTTGCCCTCGAGCGAGTCGAGCAGACCCGTCTCCTCGCCGCAGATGTAGGCCCCGGCGCCCCGGTGGAGGACGAGCGAGAGGGAGTGGTCTGAGTCGAGGATCCGCTTACCGATGTACCCGGCGGTGCGTGCCTCCTCGATCGCCGCGTCGAGGATGTCGGCCTGGTAGGAGTACTCGCCGCGGATGTAGATGAACGCGCGATCGATTCCGCCCGCGTACGCGGCGATGACCAGGCCCTCGATGAGCATGTGCGGGCTCTTCTGCATGAGCTCGCGGTCCTTGAAGGTGCCGGGCTCGGACTCGTCGGCGTTGCACACCAGGTACTTGTCCATGTCGCCCTTGGGGAGGAACGACACCTTCTTGCCCATCTGGAAGCCGGCGCCCCCGCGCCCCCTGATGCCCGAGGTCAGGAGCTCCTCGAGCACCTGCTCGCGCGTCATCTTCAGCGCCTTGCGCAGCGCGCCGTAGCCGCCCCGGCGCTCGTACACGTCGAGGGTGTTCAGCCCCGGCTCGTCGATCCGGTCAAAGAGGATCTTCTTCATTGTCCGCGGGCTCCCGGGTCGGCCGAGGGCCGCAGGCGGAGCTGCTTCTCCTCGAGCACGGTGCGCCCGGCGCGCAGATCCTCGACGATCCGCTTGGCGTCGGCGGCCTCGAGCGGGCCGATGTAATCGCCGTTGACCGAGGCCATCGGGGCGATGTCGCAGGCCCCGAGGCACTCGAACGAGCGAACCGTGATGTCGTCGTCCTCCTCCGCGGCGACGAGCATCGCCTCGTAGAGCGCGTCGGCGCCGCGCAGCGAGCAAGAGATGTTCGTGCACACGAAGACGTCGTTGAATCCCTTGGGAGTGGTCACCAGCATGTCGTAGAAGGTGGCGACCGAGGTGAGGTAGGCCGGAGTCACGCGCATCACGGCGGCGACCTGCTCGATCGCCTCCGGGGAGCACCAGCCGTGGACCCCCTGAGCAGCGTGGAGGGCAGGGATCGAGGCCGAGTGGCGGTCGGGATAGCGCGCCATCGCCGCCTCGATCTCCTGGCGCAGGGCCTCGGGAACCGGCGTGGTCGCCAGGTCGGGGACGATCGCCGGGTCCTTGGTCAGGTCGACGGCGTCGTCCCACCCGGGAACCCGGGAGCCGTGGGCGAAGCGCGGAACGGGCGCGAGCACGGGTGGATCCCAGTCGGTCGACTGAGCGGGCGCGGCCTCGGCGGCTCGCGCTAGGGCACGACTCGCTCTACTCACCGGTCGATTCCTCGGGGAGGAAGAAGACGATTCGCCGGAGCGCCGTTCACCGGTCGATGCCCCCCAAGATCGGGTCGAGCATGGCGATGGTGGCGATCAGGTCGGCGATGTAGGCGTTCTTGACCATGGGCGCGAAGGCCATCAGGTTCGAGAAGCTGGGGTCGCGCATGTGGACGCGCGCGGGCTTCGCCGAG
>JALYXK010000449.1 GCA_030947145.1 Actinomycetota bacterium | reverse complement strand
GGTCCGGCCCGACCGCCTGGCCCGCGCCCTGCTCGCGCAGCGGCGCTACGGCACCAGCCCGGCGTTCGTGGCTGCCGCCGGCGCGGAGCTCTACGGCGAGCGGCCCGCGGTGATCGACGAGTTCGGCTCGCTCAGCTTCGCCGCGCTTGATCGCGATGCCCGGGCGCTGGCCGCGGCGATGCACCAGCACTTCGACCTCGCCCCCGGCCGGCGCGTGGCGATCATGGCCCGCAACCACCGGGGCTTCGTCCAGGCCGCAGCCGCAGCCACGCGCCTGGGATGCGATCTCGTCCCGCTGAACACAGACTTCGCCGGTCCGCAGCTCGCCGACGTGCTGGGGCGCGAGGGCGTGCGAGGGGCGCTCTACGACGCCGAGTTCGAACCGGTATTCGAGTTGGCCGGTTTCGACGGCCCGCGGATCCTGACGCTGGGCGACGAGCCGGTCAGCCGTCCGGCGATCCAGGCGCTGATCGCGCTCGCCGCGAGCGACGCTCCGGCGCCCCCCACGCCCGGTCGCCTGGTGATGCTGACCTCCGGCACCACCGGGACGCCGAAGGGGGCGCTCCGCACGCTCGGCCCGTCCGCCGTGGCCTCCCTCGCGCTGGCTGGACTACTCGACCTGGCCCGGATCAAGCCGACCCCGCGCGCGGGCGAGCCCATCCTCGTCGCGCCGCCGCTGTTCCACCTCTACGGGATGATCGGGATGATGGCCGGGTTCGGCCTGGGCGCGCCGATCGTGATCCGCCGGCGCTTCGACGCTGAGGCCGCGCTGGAGCAGATCGAGCGGACCCGGGTCGGCCTGCTCTTCGCCGTCCCCACCATGCTGGGGCGAATCATGGATCTGCCGCCCGCGACGCGCCGGCGCTATGACCACGGCACCCTGCGGATGATCGCCAGCGGCGCGGCGCCGCTGCCCCCGGAGCTGGCCACCGCGGTGATGGACGAGTTCGGCGAGATCCTCTTCAACGGTTACGCCTCGACCGAGGTCGGCATGGGCACGCTGGCTACTCCGGCCGACTTGCGCTCCGCCCCCGGCACGGTCGGGCGACCCGCCGCCGGCGTGACGATCCGGATCCTCGACGAGGAGGGGCTCGAGCTGGCGCGCGGCCGAACGGGCCGGATCTTCGTCGGCAGCCCGATGCTGTTCGACGGGTACACGGGCGGCGGCGGCAAGGAGGTGATCAACGGCCTGATGAGCAGCGGCGACGTCGGGCACTTCGACGACGGCGGACGACTGTTCATCGACGGCCGCGACGACGACATGATCCTTTCCGGGGGCGAGAACGTGTTCCCCCAGGAGGTCGAGGAACTGCTGTTGGCCCACGATGCCGTGGCCGACGCCGCCGTGTTCGGCGTCCCCGATCCGGACTTCGGCCAGCGCCTGGGCGCGCTGGTCGTACGCCAGCCCGAGGCCCCCGTGTCGGCCGAGGAGCTCCAGGAGCACGTCCGCCGGCAGCTCGCGCGCTACAAGGTCCCGCGCGAGATCGAGTTTGTCGATCAGCTCCCGCGCACCTCGACCGGCAAGCTCCAGCGCCGCAAGCTCGGGGCGCTGTATGACCGGGATCGAGCCGACTGAGCGCGCGTTGAGCGAGCCCGACGAAGCCTTCCGGCGGCTCGACGCGCTGCTCCAGGTCGGCCTGCGACTCGTGCGCTCGGCGCCGTCGGGCCGGCTGCTGCTGGCCCGGGTCGCCGACACGATCGAGCCGGCCTGGCTCCCTCACTCGTGGGCCGAGACAATCGGCGCCGAACTCGAGGCCGCGCGCGCCGAGTCGCTGGATGCCGTTGACTTCAAGCGAGTCGAGGGGCTCTTGCGCGATGCCTGGGGAAGCCGGCCGAGCGACGAACTCGACCACCTCGAGCGCGAGCCGGCGGCGGTCACCCCGACCAGCCAGGTCCACCGTGCTGTGCTCGACGGCGTCCCGGTCGCGGTCAAGGTGCTGCGCCCGGGGCTCGCCGCGAGCGTGCGCCAGGACCTGGCGCTGGCCGAGGGCCTGCTGGCCCCGCTCGGCGCGGCGTTCCCGGCACTGGATGCCGGCGCGATCCTGCGGGAATTCCGCGACCGGGTGCTCGACGAGTTCGACCTCGAGAGCGAGGCCACGGCGCAGCGTCGCTTCCACCGCGCGCTGCGCAACCACCCGTTTCTCACCGTGCCGGCGCCGGTGATGCGACTGGCTCATCCCGGGGTGCTGGTCAACGAGTGGATCGACGGCGTCCCGCTGCCCGAGGCGGCCGACCCCGACCAGGCCTGCGCCCGGCTCGTCGCGTTCGTCGTAGGCGCCGCGCGGGCCGGTGTGGTGCACGCCGATCCAGGCCCCGGCGACGTGCTCGTCCGTTCCGACGGCCGCCTGGCCATCCTCGACTTCGGAGCGACGGCCACGGTCGAGGCCGAGCGGGTCGAGGGCAATGCCGCCGCACTGGAGGCCTTCGTCGCCGGTGACGAGGCCGCCCTCGGACGGGCGCTGGCGGCTCTCGGCTGGCTGCCGGCCGAGCACGCCGGCGCGGCACTGCGGCTGGGCCGCGACCTGCTTGGCGACCTCGCCGGACCCGATCCGGTGCGGCTCGACTCCGCCGCCGTGATCGCCGTCCGCGACCGCGCTGTCCGGTATCCGGCCGAGGCTGTGGAGCTGAGCCTGGCCGGCGTGCTCCCGCCGGAGGATCTCTGGCCGGCGCGCGGGCTCGCTCAGCTGTTCGCCACGATCGCCCGGGTGGGCGCGACCGGGGCCTGGCGCGAGCTGATCCGGGCTGCGCTGCGCGACGGCTGGGATCAGTCCGGGTCGAACACGAGCTCCTCCCAGTCGGCGAACCGTCGGTAGCCGATCTCGGCGTAGATCTTGTTGGCGGTGGGATTGGCCAGGTCGGTGAACAGCAGGCAGCGGCTTGCCCCCTGGGCCAGCGACCGTCGGCTGGCGGCCGCCACCGCTGTCCCGGCGTAGCCGCGCCGACGCCACCGCAGCGGCGTGAAGACCGGCCCGATCCGCACGACGCCGGACACCGGCGGGGTGACTCCGACCATCGCTACGGGCCGGCCGTCCTCCCACACCAGCATCCCGCCGCGCTCCAGTCGCGAGTCGATCATCGCCTCGGCCTGGGCGGCGCTGGCCACCCCCGCCTCGAGCATGAAGTCGGAGGTCCAGTCCAGCAGCAACGGCCGATCCGCCGCGCGCGCCACCCGCAACTCCCCGGCGGCCGGCCGCGGGAGATGGTGCACGCGCTCGAGTGCGTGCATCGCCTCGCTCCTCCGCAGGCGCACCGTGCCCGGCCGGCGTCGCCGCCAGGCGGCCGCGATCGTCCGCGCGGTGGCGGGCAGCGCGGACACGCCCGGCAACCCCGGGTCCTCGCGCAGCCACGAGTCGAGCAGCGCCTCGGCCCCGGCTCCGTCGAGTTCGCTGCACAGCAGCGGCCATGGGGGCGTGCGCAGCGCCGCGAAGCGGAGACCGCCCCGATCCCCGAGCCCGTAGGCGAACACCGGGCGGCCGGCGGCGAAACGCCCGTCGAGGATGTTGATCAGGATGCCGGCCGGGACGTTGGTCTGCAGCCGCTGCGCCAGAAACGGTCCGGCCACCCGGTCGAATTCGCGGGCGTCGCGAGTGGTCACGATCTCCATGGCGGGAGTATCGTCCCACGCCGTGGGCCGCCCGAAATCGCCGCTCGAGCAGCTGCTGGACGCGTTCGATCGGCTCGACGCGGATGCCTGCACGGCGCTGTTCGCGACCGACGGCCGGCTCTCCTGGGTCGATGGCCACGTGGCCGAAGGCCACACGGCGGTCCGAGCCCGCCTGACCGAGTACTTCGACGATCTGACCTCGATGACCCACGTGGTCCGGGACTCCTGGCACCTGGATCAGGTCTGGATCGCCGAGATCGATGCGAGCTATGTCCTGGAGGACCGGTCGCTTCAGGGTCCCGTGGCCAAGGTCATGATCCTGCGCATGCGCTCGGAGGGGATCGGCGACCTTCGCGTCTATGCTGCCGTCGAGCCGTCCTTCCACGCGGCCGAGCAGCGCCACCAGCGCGAGCGCGACCGCGGACTCGTGGTCGGGGACTGGCGGCTTCCACCACTGTGAGCAACGCCGAGAGAAGGGATACCGGGATGTTCGGTCTGCCCGACGGGGTGAGGACGTGCCTGTTCGATCTCGATGGTGTGCTCACGCAGACCGCGAAAGTCCACGCGGCGGCCTGGAAGCAGATGTTCGACGAGTATCTGCGCCGGCGCTCGGAGCGCACCGGCGGGGCACTGAAGGAGTTCGACGCGGTGGAGGACTACAACGCCTACGTGGACGGCATGCCCCGTTACGACGGCGTGCGGACGTTCCTGCAATCCCGCGGGATCGAGCTGCCGGAGGGTACGCCCGATGATCCCCCCGACGCCGAGACCGTCGACGGCCTCGGCAATCGCAAGAACGAGCTGGTGCTGAAGCTGATCCATGAGCAGGGCGTCGAGCCCTACGAGGGATCGGTGCGCTACGTCCACGCGATCGCCGAGGCCGGCTTGGCCCGCGCCGTGGTCTCCTCCAGCGCAAACTGCCACGACGTGCTGCGCGCCGTGGGCATCGAGGATCTGTTCGATGCCGTGATCGACGGCGAGGTGGCCCAGCGCGAGGGCCTGAAGGGCAAGCCGGCGCCCGACACCTTTCTGGCCGGCGCCCGGGCCGTCGGCTCGCCGCCGGCCGAATGCGCCGTCTTCGAGGACGCGCTGGTCGGAGTGGAGGCCGGACGGGCCGGGAACTTCGGCTTCGTTGTCGGGGTCGACCGCGTCGGCCACCGGGCGGCCCTCCGGAGCCACGGCGCGGACGTCGTGGTCGACGATCTGAGCGAGCTGCTGTGATGATCGAGCAGGCGCCGTACGAGGTCGATCCGTGGACGCTGCCCGAGCGCGAGCTTCAGCTCGCCCTGCTGGCCCAGTCGGAGTCGGTCTTCACCCTCTCCAACGGCCACCTCGGGCTGCGGGGGAACCTCGAGGAGGGTGAGCCGTCGGGTCTCCCCGGCACCTATCTGGCCGGCTTTCACGAGACGCGGCCCCTGCCTTACGCCGAGGGCGGGTACGGATATCCCGAGGCCGGTCAGACGGTGATCGACGTGACCGACGGCAAGCTCTTGCGGCTGCTGGTCAACGACGAGCTGCTCGACGTCCGCTACGGGCGCCTGCACTCGCACGTGCGGGTGCTCGACATGCGCCGAGGGGTGCTCGAGCGCAGCGTCGACTGGGAGTCGCCGATGGGCGTGCGCGTGCGCGTCGCCTCGACGCGTCTGGTGTCGTTCACCCAGCGGGCGATCGCGGCGATCCGCTATGAGGTCGAGGTCGCGGAGCCGACCCGAGTGGTGGTGGAATCCGAGCTGATCGCCAACGAAGGGGGCGGCGGCAAGGCTCAACCAGACGACCCTCGAGCCGCCTCCGCGCTGGACGCCCCGCTGGTCGCCCGAGCGGCGCTGTCGGAGGACCTGCGGGCGCTGCTGATCCACGCCACCCGTCAGAGCGGGCTGCTGATGGGCGCGGCGATGGACCACGTGGTCGAGGGGCCGTCGAATCTGACCACGGAGCTCGAGGCCCGGGGGGACGTTGGCCGCCTCACGCTGGCCGGGGACCTCGACCCGGAGAAGGGCCTGAGGATCGACAAGCTGCTGGCCTACGGCTGGTCCAGCCGGCGCGGGGTGACCTCGGTCCGCGCGCAGGTCCACGCCGCGCTGGCCGAGGCGGCGCACACCGGTTGGGACGGCCTGCTCGCCGCCCAGCGCGCCTACCTCGACGATTTCTGGGAGCGCGCCGACGTCGAGATCGACGGGGATCCGACACTGCAGCAGGCGGTGCGATTCGCCCTGTTCTCGACGCTGCAGGCGTCCGCCCGCGGCGAGGGCCGGGCGATCGCGGCCAAGGGACTGACCGGCACCGGCTATGACGGCCACGCCTTCTGGGACACCGAATCGTTCGTTCTGCCCGTGCTCACCTACACGGCGCCGCGGGCCGCCCGGGACGCGCTCAAGTGGCGCCACAACACCCTGCCCGCGGCGCGCCGCCGCGCAGAGCAGCTCGGCCTGCATGGCGCGGCGTTTCCCTGGCGGACGATCGCCGGGGAGGAGTGCTCGGCCTACTGGCCCGCCGGGACCGCGGCCTTCCACATCAACGCCGATATCGCCGACGCCACGCTGCGCTACACGCGGGCCACGCACGACGAGCGGTTCGAGCGGGAGGAGGGCCTCGAGCTGCTGGTCGAGACGGCGCGGCTCTATGCCTCCCTGGGGCACTTCGACGCCGCCGGTGGATTTCACATCGACGGGGTCACCGGCCCCGACGAGTACAGCGCGCTGGCCGACGACAACGTCTACACGAACCTGATGGCCCAGCAGAATCTGCGGGCCGCCGCCGACGCCGCCGAGCGGGCGCCCGAGGACGCCGAGCCGTTCGGCGTGGACCGCGACGAGTTGGTGGCCTGGCGCCGCGCCGCGGACCGCATCGCCATCCCCTACGACGAGCGCCTGGGCGTCCACCCTCAGGCTGCGAACTTCACCCGGCATGCCCGGTGGGACTTCGACGCCACCGGTGATCGCTACCCGCTCCTGCTTCATTTCCCCTACTTCGAGCTCTATCGCAAGCAGGTCTGCAAGCAGGCCGATCTCGTCCTCGCCCTGCATCTGCGCGGCGACGCGTTCACCAGCGAGGAGAAGGCGCGCGACTTCGCCTATTACGAGGCGATCACCGTCCGCGATTCGTCGCTGTCGGCCTGCACGCAGGCGGTGATCGCCGCCGAGACCGGACACCTCGATCTGGCCCACTACTACTTCCTCGAGGCGGCCGAGATGGACCTGGGTGACCTCGAGCACAACACCGCCGATGGGCTACACATCGCCTCGCTGGCCGGCACCTGGATCGCGGCCGTGGCCGGCTTCGGCGGCATGCGTGACCACCATGATTCCCTCAGCTTCGCTCCGCGCCTCCCCCAGCAGCTCACCCGGCTGGCCTACGGGCTCTCCTACCGGGGGCGACAGTTCCACACCGAGATCACCCGCCAGGAGGCCCGCTACTGGCTGCAAGAGGGGGAGCCGCTGGAGGTGACACACCACGGCCATCCGATCACCGTGACCACGGACGAGCCGGTCAGCTTTGAGATTCCCGCGCTCGTCCCGCCCGACGGTAGGCCCACTCACCCCCCCGGCCGCGATCCGGCGCGACACCGCGGGACCGGGCCTGAGCCGGATTCGGACTAGAGTCAGGACTCCACGGCCGCGGCTTTCCTCTCCTCGGCCGCGTCGTCCTCGTCGGTGTCGGAGTCGTCGTCGTCGTCGGCGTCGCCGTCGGCCCGGGCTCCCGGGCCCCCCAACGCGACGGCGGCCTTGGCCGTCACCAGGTGGTACAGGATCAGGAGCTGCACCAGCGCTAGGGATTCCGACCGGTGCAGGTCGGTCCCGATCGTGTACTCGCCGAGCCGGTCTGAGCGTAGGTGACTGGCGAAGTGCAGCTTTTCCCAGATCGCCTCCTCGATCTCAGCCGCGACGTCGCGGTCCATCTGGCCGGGGACGCCGATATGACGCTCGGTTCCGCGCTCGTCCAGCGTGATGCCCCGATCGCCATCCCCGATGAAGGGCGAGAGGTCCGGATGGGGAAGGTTGTCGCGCAGGATCATCTCGGCGTCCAGAGCGGCGGGGTCGCCGCCTTCCTTCGGGGGCTGGAACGCCACGACCATGTCGGCGTGGCGCTCCTGGGGCCGGATGAACTCCGCCGAGTCGGGCTCGCGCTTGTCGAGCTCCTTGAGCACCTGATCTGTGGTGTATCCCCGTCGCGAGGTGTCGCGCTGAACTTTCCAGCGGCGGCGCAGCTCTTCCGGTGGCGCCAGATAGACCCGCACGTCGTAGCAGTTGCGTAGACCAGCCGTGTGGTACCCGAGCAGGCCCTCGACGATGGTGAAGGGTGCGGGGTCTACGTAGACCGGCGGGCCGAAGGTGCCGTCGGAGTGGACATAGACGGGCTTTAGGATCGGCTCGCCCTGTCGCAGCAGGCGCAGATGCTGCGACATGATGTCCAGGTAGTTGCACTTCGGATGCAGCGGGGTGATCTTTCGGTCGGCCCGCTGTTTACGGTCGTAGCGGTGGTAGTCGTCGGTGGAGACGGCGGTCACCTGCTCCTCGCCAAGGATGCGGACCAGCCCGCGTGTCATGGTTGTCTTTCCTGCCGCCGAGTCGCCGACGACGCCGAGAATGATGGGGCGCGGCATAAGTTCCTCCCTAGCTGGTGAACGGTCCGCGCCGGGGCGCTGGTTGACGACGGGGTGGCCGATGGTCCGGCACGGGCTCAGGCCTCCGGTTTGGGCGACTCTTCGGCGTCCGTCCCCTGCTCGCCGTCGGTTCCCTGCTCGCCGTCGGACCTCTCCTCGGCGTTCTCCTCGGCGTCCGGCCCCTCGTCGGTATCACTGAACACCGAGCTCTGGCGAATATCGTCAGGCTCGATCGTGACCAGATCCTGCTTGGTCAGCTTCCGGTTGGAGTCAAACAGGCGGGTGGCCTGGCGCATCCGGGCCCGCTCAATCGCGTTGCGGATGCTGCGCCCATGGGCGAATCGGGGCCGCTCCACCCGTAATGATATGTAGTCGCGCAAGGCCCGTTCGGCCTCTTCGCTCATCTCGTAGCCCTGTCGGTCGACCATCAGCCGGGCTATGTCGAGCAGCTCGTCGACGTCGTAATCGGGAAAACTGATGTGGTGAGCCACCCGCGATCCCATCCCCGGGTTCGCCTGGAAGAACTCCTCCATCCGGTCCTTGTAGCCGGCCATCACCACGACGAGGTCCTGACGCTCGGACTCCATCACCTGGAGCAGGACCTCGACCGCCTCCTGCCCGTAGTCGCGTTCGTTGTCCTGGCGGTGGAGGTAATACGCCTCGTCGATGAACAGCACCCCGCCCTTCGCGCGCTTGACGGCTTCCTTGGTCTTTGGCGCGGTGTGACCGACGTACTGGCCGACGAGGTCATCCCGGGTCACCGAGACCAGGTGTCCCTTCTCGATGTAGCCGAGGCGGTGCAGGATGCTGGCCATTCGCAGCGCAACGGTCGTCTTCCCGGTGCCCGGGTTGCCGGTGAAGCTCATGTGCAGCGTCGGCCGCTGGGAGCTGAGGCCCATCTCCTCGCGCAGCCGGTCGATCACCAGCAGTGCCGCTATCTCGCGGATCCGGCGCTTCACCGGCTGCATCCCGATCAGATCGCGGTCGATCTCCTCGAGCACCTCGTGCACGCCCGAGTTGCGCACCACCGACTCCACGTCGGCCTCGCCCTCGGAGACCGCCTCCGAGAAGTCCACCTCCTCGACCGCCGACCCCGTACGGGCTCCATTGTCCGCTGCCACGACCTTGCCGCTGAACTCCTCAGACGCCGATCCGCGCTCCCCTCCCATGCGCGTGCGGCCGAGGAGCCGCTCCCGTTCGGCTTCGTCGGGGTCCAGCGGCCTGCCGGTGGTGTCGCGGCCCCGCGAGGGCATCAAGACTCGCCGATCCCTTCATCCTTCGCGGCGTCGATGCTGCCGCTGTCCCCCGCGCCGTTCGAGCCGCCGGAGGCCGAGTCCCGGCCCGGGGTGGCATTCTGCACCGCCGCCGGATCACGAGTGCTCGCGAGGTCGCCCTGGTTCCCGTAGCGATTCCCGACCGGATCCTCGGTGGCGTAGGAGTGGAGGGTGTAACGCATCTGGCGATCGGCCTTGTCCTGGCGCTCGAGCCGGAACCCGGGCTCCTCAGCCGGCCGGTTGACGATGAAGCTGAGCCTCGAGGTCTGACGTCCCAGTGAGCTGTCGTAGCAGACCACCTTTATGTAGTGATTCGGATACGCGTCGCGGCACGCCTGGATGTCGCGCATGGCGACGTTGGCCTCGTCGGGGCTGAGATCGAACTCCGGCTGATTCCACATATCCCAGAAGCTGTTGCGGGGATGCGGATCGTCGGTGTACTCGACCATGATCGCCCAGCCGCTCTCCAGCGCATAGCGGAGCTGCGCCTCGATCTCCTCGTCGGTCAGGTCCTCCAGAAACGAGAATGTTCCTTGCGTGATCCTCATGGCTGTCTCCCTCCGCGGTCTAGCGGCTGGCCGTGGGAGTCGCCACGGCATCGGGGGTGTCGGTCGACTCGAAGTCGAACGTGATGTCCTTCCAGACCTCGAGCGCGGCGTCGAGCTCGGGGCAGCCCTTCGCCGCGTCGCGCAGGATGTCCGGGCCCTCGGCGTAGTAGTCCGTGCCCTCG
>JALYXK010000448.1 GCA_030947145.1 Actinomycetota bacterium | reverse complement strand
CTCGGCGACAGCGCCCAGTACGCGCTGGCCCACGGGTTCGCGGTGATGTCGACGGCGCTCGACAACAGCGGGCACAACTGCGACGTGGTCACTCAGGCCGAGTCGCTGGTGATGGCCAAGGAGCATCTGATCGAGTCCTACGGGACCGTGCGCTACACCATCGGCGCCGGCTGCTCCGGCGGCTCGCTGGCCCAGCAGTGGATAGCCAACGCCTACCCCGGCGTCTACCAGGGGATCCTCCCGACCTGCTCGTTCCCGGATGCCTGGTCGTCGGCCACTCAGGTGATGGACTACCACCTCCTGTTGGCCTACTTCGACCATCCTTCGCACTGGGGTCCGGGCGTGGCCTGGTTGCCGACCCAGCCGGCGCCGGTCGAGGGCAACGCGCTCCCGCTCGACGCGACCCTCAGCGACGCCGGCTTCTTCAAGGCGATCGTCCCCACCCACGCCTGCGGCGGCATCACCGCACAGCAGCGCTACCAACCGCAGACCAACCCGGCCGGGGTTCGCTGCTCGATCTCGGACTTCGCGATCAACGTCTTCGCCCCCCGCCCGAAGCGGGTGTGGTCGGCCAACGAACGCCAGCTCGGCCACGGCTTCGCGGGCGTGCCGGTCGACAACGTCGGCGTCCAGTACGGACTGAGCTCGCTGCGCAATGGCACGATCAACCCGGCCCAGTTCGTGGACCTGAACGCGCGCATCGGTGGTCTCGACATCGACATCAACCCGACCGCGCAGCGGATCGCCGCCGATCCCACCGCGCTGGCCAACGCCTACCGCAGCGGCATGATCAACGAGACGAACAACCTCGGCCAGACGGCGATCATCGACTGTCGGGGGCCGGACCCCGGAGCCGCGCACGACTCCTACCGCGCGTTCGCGGTGCGGGCGAGACTCGACCGCGAGCACGGCACTCATGCCAACCAGGTGATCTGGGAGGGCCCGGCGCCGATCATCGGCGACCCCGACTGCACGGTGCAGAGCCTGATCGCCATGGATCGCTGGCTCGGGGCCGTCGCGCAGGATCACCGCGCACGGTCCCTGCCGGCCAAGGTCATCGCCGACCGCCCCGCCGACATCCAGGACGAGTGCTTCGACGGAATCGGCCAGAGGTTGTCGTCCGGGCTGTGCCCCGCCGCCATCGTTCCGGTATACGGCACGCCGCGCACCGTGGCCGGCGACGCGATCACCACCGACGCCAACAAGTGCCAGCTGGAGCCGCTCAGGCGCACCGACTATTCCGTCACGTTCACGCCCAGCCAGTGGGCGGAGCTGCAGAGCACGTTCCCCTCCGGCGTCTGCGACTTCGCCAGGTCCGGGGTCGACCAGCAGGCCACGATGCCCTGGATGACCTACCAGACCTCCGCCGGACGGGTGATCTACGGCGGCCGTCCGCTCGGTCCCCCGCCCCGGTCGCGTGCCTTCGGCTAGGGGCACGACCCCGGCGCTCCTCGCGCTCCTCACGCTGGTCGCGCTCGTCGCGCTCGCGGGTAGCGGCCTGCCGGCCGGCGCGGCCACGGCGAAGCCCCCACCGCACACGACCAGCCGGGCGCTCACCAGAACACTCACCATCGGCCACTCGGTCGATCACCGGCCGATCACCGCCGTGGTACTCGGGCCCGACAGCGCCCCCCGGAAGCTGCTGCTGGTCGGTTGCCTTCACGGGAACGAGTGCGCGGGCCTGCGGATCATCGCTGCGCTGCGCCGCAGCCGGCCACCGGCCGGCGTCCAGCTCTGGCTGGTGGGGGAGCTCAACCCGGATGGCACCGCCGCGGGCACCCGCCAGAACGCCCACGGCGTCGACCTCAACCGCAACTTCCCCTACCAGTGGGAGCGAGTCACCGACCCGACCTACTACTCGGGCCCCCACCCGCTCTCGGAGCCCGAGTCGCACGCCGCGGTGAGGCTGCTCCGCCGGGTCAAGCCCGCCGTCACGATCTGGTACCACCAGCACGAGGACCTCGTCGACATGGCCGGCGGTGACCGCGGGGTCGCCCGGCGCTACGCCCAACTCAGCCACCTACACGCGACCTGCCTGCCATTCCTGCCCGGCACCGCGCCGGCGTGGTCCAATCACACGTTTCCCGGCACCACGTCGTTCGTCGTCGAGCTACCGGCCGGCCCGGTCGGGAACGCCGCCCGGTCCGCGCACCTGCGGGCGGTGCGCGCGCTCGAGCGCGGCGAGCGCTCGGGCTCGCGCAGCAGCTGCGCGCCCTGATCCCGCGCCCCGGCGGCTGTGCCCGCCTGGTCGACGACCGAAATTCTGCGGCCTTTGAAGGGCAAGCGTCCTACGATGCAGGACGTGAGCGACCAGATCATCTACATCTCCCGGCTTACCCGTCTCTCGCTGGTCGGAGCCGACGGCGCGGACGTCGGTCACGTCGTCGACGTCGTGCTCGGGCTCGGGGGGCGACCGCCCCGGGTCAACGGCTTCGTCGTCGCGGTGCAGCGCCGACGGGTGTTCATCGGCGCTCCCCGGGTCGGCGAGATTCTGAGCAACGGGCTCCGGCTGCGCCGGGGCTCGGTCAACCTGCGCCAATTCGAGCTGCGCCAGGGCGAGCGCCTCGTCGTCGGCGAGCTGATCGGCCGCAAGCTCCGCGACCGCCGGGTGGTGGATGTCGGGATCATGCCGGCCCCCGAGCCATTCTCCTGGGAGGTGGCCACCGTCGCGCTCGGGAGCCGCCGGGTCCCCGGTCTGCGGCGCCCGCCCGAGGTGATCGATTGGAGCGAGGCCGGGGAGCTGTTCAGCGACGAGCACCCGCTCGACCGCCAGGCGGCCACGCTCGGCGGGCTTCACCCGGCCGAGATGGCCTCGACCATCAGAGGCATGCCGCTCAGCCACCGCCGCCGGTTGGCCGAGGCGCTCGAGGACGAGCGGCTGGCCGATCTGCTCGAGGAGCTTTCCGAGGACGAGCAGGTGCGTCTGGTCGAAGGGCTCGACCGGGAGCGGCTGGCCCGCGTGCTCGACGAGATGGAAGCCGACGACGCGGCCGACCTGCTCGGGGAATTTTCCCCCACCCTGCAGAACGAGCTGCTGAGCGCGATGGATCCCGACGAGGCCGAGCCGGTGCGGCGGCTGCTCACCTACCAGCCCGACACCGCCGGCGGCCTGATGACCCCCGAGCCGGTCATCCTCGGGCCGCAGACGACCGTGGCCGAGGCGCTGGCCCGGATCCGCGACCCCGACCTGTCGGTCCCGCTGGCCGCCCAGGTGTTCGTCTGCCAGCCGCCGCTCGAGACGCCGACCGGACGGTACATCGGCGTCGTCGGCGTCCAGCGGTTGCTGCGCGAGGCGCCCAGTAAGCCCGTCGGCCGTTGCATCGACGAGGACTGGGACCCCGTCGACGCGGAGGTGAGCGATAAGGAGGTGGCCGGCCGGCTGGCCTCCTACGACGTGGTCGCGCTGGCGGTCACCGACGAGACGGGGCGGCTGGTCGGCGCCGTGACCATCGACGACGTGCTGGACCGTGTCCTGCCTGCCGGCTGGCGGATAACCCACACCTCGCACTGATGGCCCGGCGCGACGACCTCGGCACCCCCCGCGGGACCCCCGGCGGGCCGGTCTATGACCCGGACTCGTTTGCGCGCTACGCCGAGCGGTTGGCCCGGTTCCTGGGCACGGGGCGCTACCTGGCCGTGCAGACGGGGATCGTGATCGTGTGGATCACGATCAACGTAGTGGCCGGGGTCAACGGTGTGTGGGACAAGTATCCGTTCATCCTGCTCAACCTGGCCTTCTCGACCCAGGCCGCCTACGCCGCCCCACTGATCCTGCTCGCCCAGAACCGGCAGGCCGACCGCGAGCGCGCCGAGATCGAGCGCGACCGCGAGGTGAACGCCCGATCGCTGGCCGAGGCCGAGTTCCTGGCTCGCGAGATCGCCGAGATCCGGATCATGCTCGAGCACAAGGCCGATCGCGACGACCTCTTCGAGCCGCTCGAGCGGCTGACTCAGGCGATCGAGCGCGTCCACGACATCGATCTCTCGGAGGCCCACCAGGGTCCCGACCGCCTGCCCAACCGTGGAGATACCGATTCCTAATCTCGATTCCTGAGGAGCAGCGATGGCCACCTGTACCCATCTCGACCAGGTAATCGCGGAGCGCCCGAATCACGTCGAAGGCTGCGAGGCGTGCCTGGCGATCGGCGCCTCGTGGGTTCATCTCCGAGTCTGCCGCACCTGCGGGCGCATCGGCTGCTGCGATTCCTCGCCCAACCGGCACGCCTTCAAGCACGCCCGCGCGGACGGCCATCCGATCATCACCTCGGTGCAGCCGGACGAATACTGGTCCTACTGCTTCGTCGACGAGGTGGCGTTCGAGATCCGAGGCTAGGCCGCCGGTTGCCGACGACCGACCTCGCGCTCCTCCGCCGGCTGGAACGCGCGGCCGCTCGCGCTGGTCCGCGGACTTTGCCCGCGGCGATCGCCATGTACGCCCGGCTGGACTTCAGCGAGGCCTACAGCTACTGCCACCGCTCGGCGCCGCCCGGATGATGAGCGCGTTGCCGATCTCCGCCAGCAGCGCCCCGCTGAAGCTGCAGCCCGCACCGGCCCGGACCGGGTCCGCGACGCGCCGGCGGCCGAATCGCCGCCGGGCGGCCAGCGGCGCCGTCACGGCCTCGGCGTTACTGCCCACCCAGACCCCAAACGCCAGCACGGTCCACCCCGCCTGGAGCTGATCCAGGTCGGGGAGGGCCGCCGAGATCTGGGTGAGGGCGTCGGCGCTCAGTTGCGTCCGTGAGGTCGGCGAGGCAAATCTTTCCAGGAGGCCGCCGGCCAGCGCCTTGGCCAGACCCCGGGTCTCGGCGGCCCTGGCCCCGAGCTCCCATTCAGCCGTGTCGGTCGCGAGCTCGGAGATGGCGATCAGATCGTCGCCGATCACCCCGGTGAGCAGTGATCCCCAGGCCAGACCGGCGGTGAACGACGGATCGTTGGCCGCGCCCCCGATCGGCGCCACCAGCGCCTGCGAGTTGCGGGCCAGCAGCGTTCCGGCGGCCAGCAGCCCCCAGCCGGCCTGGGCCGGATCAATCGATCCGAGCACCGGGAGCACCTGCCCCCGGGCGCCGGCCGACAGACCCTCGAGCACCTCGGCCGCAACACCGAGACGCCGCTCCGCGGTCGGCACCGCGTACTCGCGGAGCTTCGCCCGCGCCTGCACGATGCCGGCCGTGGGTTTCAGTCCCGGCCGCCTGGGGTCAGCAGGCC
>JALYXK010000002.1 GCA_030947145.1 Actinomycetota bacterium | reverse complement strand
TCTTGGAGCCGGTCAACCAATTCGGTCACCAAGGCCTCGACGCGCTCATCCCGCAGGCTGCGGACCTCTCCCTCGATCCGGCAGATCTCGGGCACGACGTTGGCTGCGGTTCCGCCGGAGATCGTGCCGATGTTGGCCGTCGTCTCGGCGTCGAGCCGGCCCAGCCTGAGGCTGGCGATCGCTCGTGCCGCGGCGGCAATCGCGCTCCGGCCGTCCTCGGGCCGCAGGCCGGCGTGCGCGGCGCGCCCGCGGATCTCGGCGGTGATCCGATGGTAGGTCGGCGAGGCCACGATGATCTCGCCGATCGGCGAGGCGTGATCGAACACATAGCCGAAGCTGCTGTGCAGCCTCGAGACATCGAATCCCTTGGCGCCCTGGAGCCCGTTCTCCTCGGAGACGGTGAACACGAGCTCGAGCCCGACCGGGGGCGGCTGGGGTGAGCTGTGCAGTCGCCGCGCCAGCTCGAGCATCACCGCGATCGCCGCCTTGTTGTCGGCGCCGAGGATCCCGGCGTTGGCGTTCTCCCAGCCGCCGTCGACCAGCACGGGAGCCACCGGCGCGGACGGCGGGACCGTATCCATGTGCGCGCACAGCATCACGCTCTCCGAGCCGGCCCCTGGGATCCGGACGAACAGGTTCCCGGCGTCCGCTCGCGCCGGTGGGCCGGCGTCGTCCTCGACAACGTCGAGTCCGATGCCGCGAAGCTCCTGGGCGACCCGTTCCGCGCATCGCCGCTCGTGCCCGGAAGGGCTCTCGATCTCACACAGGGCCACGAACGTCTCGTTCAGGCGCGCGCGCTCGAGCTCGGTGGCCCGCCTCACGAGGCGGCTAGCGGCGTACTGCTCGAGCCCTCCGCGCGATCGCTCGCGGGGCTCGTGCCACACTCGTCGGCCAGATCTCGCCCGTCGGCCACGCGTCGCCCCTCGGCCATTCGTCGCCCTTCGGCCACACCTGGCCGCTCGGCCCGCGTCAGCGCGGCGCCGACGAACTCACGGAACAGCGGCGCAGGCCGCTCGGGCCGGGACTTGAACTCGGGGTGGTACTGCGAGGCGACGTAGAACGGGTGCGCGGAGCGCTCGAGCTCGATCACCTCGACCAGGCGCTCGTCGGGCGAGGTGCCCGAAGTGCGCAGGCCCGCTGATTCCAGCTTCTTGCGCAGGTGGTTGTTGACCTCATAGCGGTGGCGATGGCGCTCGTAGACCACCGCCTCGGCGTAGAGCTCGCGCACCCGGCTGCCTTCGTGCAGCTTGATCGGGTCCGCGCCGAGGCGCATCGTGCCGCCCATGTCGGCGATCTCCTTCTGCTCCGGCAGCAGGTCGATCACCGGAAACGGCGTCTCGGGGTCCATCTCGGTCGAGTTGGCGCCCTCCATGCCCGCGACGTGGCGAGCGAACTCGCTGACCGCCACGTGCATGCCGAGACAGATGCCCAGATAGGGAATCCCCTGCTCCCGCGCGATCTGCGCCGCGCGGATCTTGCCCTCAAAACCGCGACCGCCGAATCCGCCGGGGATCAGGATCCCGTCGGCGTCCTCCAGCGACGCGGCCACCTCGGGCTGGCCGACCGATTCCGAGTCGACCCAGTCGACCTCGACTCTGCAGTCGTGGTGCACGCCGGCGTGACGAAGCGCCTCGGCCACCGACAGATAAGCGTCGGCGAGCTTCACGTACTTGCCGACCAGCGCGATCCGGACGGTCTTACTCGATGCGCTGGCCCGCCGGGTGATCTCCTCCCAGCCGGTCAGATCCGGCTCGGGGGCCTCGATCCCGAAGTGCTCGGAGAGGATGAAGTGGTCGACCCCCTCCTGGTGAAAGACGAGCGGGACCTGGTAGATGTCGGACACGTCATACGCCGAAACCACCGCCTCGGTGGGGAGGCTGGCGAACAGCGCGATCTTCTTACGGATTTCCGTCGAGAGCACGGACTCAGAGCGGCACACGACCATGTCGGGTGCGATACCGATGCGTCGCAGTTCATTGACCGAGTGCTGCGTCGGCTTCGTCTTGAGCTCGCCGGCGTGTTCGATGTACGGCACCAGCGTGAGGTGGATGAACATGCACCGCCGCCGGCCGACATCAACGGGGAACTGCCGGATCGCCTCGAGGAACGGCAGTGACTCGATGTCGCCGACCGTGCCGCCGATCTCGGTGATCACGAAGTCGACGTCGCTGGAGTCGGCCATCAGGCGGATCCGGTGCTTGATCTCGTCGGTGATGTGCGGCACGACCTGAACCGTCGCGCCGAGGTAGTCGCCGCGACGCTCACGGCGAATCACCGTGTTGTAGATCCCGCCTGCGGTGACGTTCGACGAGCGACTCGTGTTGGCGTCGGTGAAGCGCTCGTAGTGCCCGAGATCCAGGTCGGTCTCGGCGCCATCCTCGGTCACGAACACCTCGCCGTGCTGGAACGGCGACATCGTCCCGGGGTCGACGTTGATGTACGGGTCGAACTTCTGCAGCTGGACGTCGAGTCCCCGCGACACCAGTAGCCGACCGATCGACGCTGCCGAGATTCCCTTGCCCAGCGAGGAGACAACCCCGCCGGTGATGAAAATGAACCTGGTTTCGGCTTCGGCCATCAGTTGATCCTTCGGTCAATGGTATCGATGCGTGGCAAGGTAGCGACGCGAGCGGACGGGAACCCGGGCGCCGCTCAGGCCGCGCGGAGCAGTTTCCGCGCGTGCTGGCTGGCGGCGCGGTCCCCGGCGCTGGCGCCGAGCATCCGGACCAGCTCTCCGACCACGGCGTCGCCGTCGATCGCGGTGACCGTCGTCCGCGCGGGGGTGACGTCGGTGCGCTTCTCGATCGTGAAGTGGCGGGTGCCGAGCGCGGCGACCTGGGGCAGGTGCGTGATGCAGAGAACCTGCCGGCCCTCGGCCAGCTGGCGCAGGTGCTCGCCGACCGCGCGGGCGGTATGGCCCCCGATCCCGGCGTCGATCTCGTCGAAGACCAGCAGCTGCCCGGATTCCCCGGGCTGACGCCGCTCGCCGTGGGCGACGCTGAGCAGCGCGAGCATCACGCGTGAGAGCTCTCCGCCCGAAGCCACCTCGCGCAGCGGGCCGGCGGGCAGACCGGGTCCGGCGCCGATCAGCAATTCGACCGCGTCGGCTCCGCGGGGCCCGCAGCCGTCGGGCCTTGGACCGACCTCGACCTCGAAGCGCGCCTCGGCCATGGCCAGCTCGCTCAGTCGCTGCCGGACCGCCGCCGCCAGCTCGGGCGCCGCGGCCGCCCGAGCCGCGCTCAACTCGGCGGCCAGCCGCTCGAGCTCGGCCTCGGCGGCGGCCAGCTCCTGTTCGGCCTCTTCGAGGGCGACGTCGGCGTGCTCGAGCTCATCCCGCCGCCCCCGGCAGCGCTCGGCGTGGCGCAGGACATCCTCGATCGTGCCGCCGTGCTTGCGCTCCAGACGCGAGAACAGGGCCAGGCGGTCCTCGACCTCGTCGAGTCGGCCCGGAGCCGCCTCGATCCCCAGCAGGTAGCCCCTCAGCTCACCGCCGATGTCCTCGGCCTCGTAGCGCAGCGCCGCCAATCGCTGCGCCAGGTCGCGGAGCGCCGGATCCACGTCGGCGGCGAGGGCGAGCTGTGCCGCCGCCTGGGTCAGGACCGCGGCGACGCCGTCGCCCTCCTCGGGGGTGATCGCCTCGGCCCCGGCCGCCGCGGAGCCGCGAAGGGTCTCGAGATGGCGCAGCCGGTCGCGCTCCCCGGCCAGCTCCCGGCGTTCCTGCGGACTCGGATCGACCGTTTCGATCTCCTTGAGCTCGAACGCGACCAGATCGAGCTCGCGGTCCCGGGCTCCGGCCAGGCCCTGAAGCCCCTCGACTCGCTCCCGAGCGCTGCGCACACGCTCGTAGGCGCTACCGACCCGGTCGCGCCGGCCGAGCTGCTCGGGCCCGCAGTAGGCGTCGAGGATCTCCAGCTGCGCCGCGGCCAGCATCAGCTTGCGATGCTCGTGCTGACCGTAGAACGCCAGCAGCCTGGTGCCGAGCTCGCGCAGATCGGCCAGTGTGGCCGAGCGGCCGCAGACGTAGGCGCGGGTGCGGCCGTCGGGCCAGACGCGGCGGGCCAGCACGAGCTCCTGCGCCCCATCGGGGATTCGGTCATCGCCGGGGCCGATCCCTGGCGGCAGCGAGAACACCCCCTCCACGTACGCCTCGGCCGCGCCTTCCCTGACGATCCCGCTGCGGGCGCGCCCGCCGAGCAGCAGGTCGAGCGCATGGGCGAGCAGCGTCTTGCCCGCGCCGGTCTCGCCGGTCAGGATGTTCAGGCCCGGGGCCAGTCGCAGCTCGGCTCGCTCCATCAACAGCAGGTTCTCGACACGCAACTCATGCAGCATGCGGTTGGTGTACCACGCGACTCCGACGGATCCGCGCAGTGGTAGCTACGGGTGCGTGCTGTCGTTTTGCTCAGGTGCGGCCACGCGGGGAGGGTCGTGCAGAAACTCCCGCTATTCGGGAGTTTCTGCAGATGAGATGGTCGGCCGCTGGCCGGGCGGCGCCAGGCTCAGGGCGCGGTCGCCATCCGGCCAAACTTCTGGCGCAGACGCTCGTAGAAGGTGGTGCCGGCGATCTGGGCCAGCGAGCCCTGGTGGCCCTTGAAGCGGACCTCGACGTGCCGGCCGGGATCGAGCTCGTAGACCGGCCGACCGTCGATCGCCACGTCCACCGGCTCGTCCTGGGAGCGGTTGAACACCGTCAGCACGTTGGTCGGGGCGACCACGAGGGCGCGTGCGGTCAGTGAGTGGGGGGCGATGAACGAGACGGCGAAGCCCTCGACGCCCCAGGCCATCACCGGTCCGCCGTTGGCCAGGTTGTAGCCCGTTGAGCCGGCGGGGGTGGCCACCACCAGCCCGTCGCAGCGGACGCGGCCAACCTCGTCGGAGCCCACGGCGTAGGCCAGATCGGCGACCCGCTTGCCCCACTGGCGGTGGATCGAGACGTCGTTCATGGCGATCCAGCTGCCGCCGTCGGCCGTGAGCGCGACCCCGGGCATCGACACGACCTCGTACTCGCCGGCGAACGCGCGGGCGAATCCGGCGTCGGCATCCTCACGGTCGACGGCGGCGAGAAACCCGATCTCGCCGAAGTTGACGCCGAATACCGCGACCCCGGTTCCGGCGTAGGTGCGCAGGGCGGTCAGCATCGTGCCGTCGCCGCCGAGCGCGAAGCAGATGTCCACCTCGCGGTCGACCTCGGCGTCTAGCTCGAGCCCGACGGCGGGGGTGAGTGTGTGCTTGCGCGTCTCCTCGGCATCGAAGCGGAGGACCGCCCCGGCTTCGCGAGCCAGATCGAGGAGCGTGCCGATCGCCGGCGCGGTATCGGCCGGCCGACGGTGGGTGAAGACGGTGGCCCGGCGGATCTCGCTCACGGCTCGACCTCGCCGATCGCCGGCTGGAGCTCCTCGAGCCCGCCGCGGGACCCCTCGGCCAGCCAGATGAACGTCTCCAGATTGCCCTTCGGGCCGGGCAGTCCGGAGCTGGCGTAGCCCAGCACGGACGCGCCCAGTCCCAGGGCCTCGTGGCCCACCGCGAGCAGCGCATCGCGGCGGGCGGCCGGGTCGCGCACCACGCCCCCCTTGCCCAAGCGTCCGCGGCCAACCTCGAACTGGGGCTTGACCAGCGCCAGGCAGTCGAAGCGGTCGGAGGCGCAGGCCAGCACCGGTCCCAGAACCTTGGCCAGCGAGATGAAGGAGACGTCGATCACGATCAGTCCGGCAGCGTAGGGCAGCTCGGAGGCCAGCAGGCCGCGGGCGTTCTGGCGCTCAATTACGGTCACGCGGGGATCGGAGCGCAAGCGCCAGTCGAGCTCACCGTACGCCACGTCGACGGCGATGACGTGCTCGGCACCGCGCTGGAGCAGGCAATCGGTGAAGCCTCCGGCCGAGGCGCCAACGTCGAGCGCGCGGGTCCCGGCGACCGCCAGACCGACCCGGTCCAGCGCGTTGGCCAGCTTGACTCCGCCCCGCGAGGCGTATTCCGGGCGCGCGGCCAGCTCGATCTCGACGTCCACCGGCACCAGCTGCCCCGGCTTCTCGGCCCGTTGGCGCCCCGGCAATAGCAGCACGTCCCCGGCCATCACCGAGGCCGCGGCCCGAGAACGCGAGGCGAAAACGCCGCGCTCGGACAGCAGGTTGTCCAGTCGAACTCGCTTCACGAATCGGTAACGGTACGTGATCGACCTCACACCGAGTTGATGGGGCGCGGTGCGATCATACGTTCGCTGGGCGGTAACGCTCGGCCCATAATCTGAGTTTCTAGCTCAGATCAAATAAGCAGAAACATCTCTCCTCCCTACGAGCGGCCCTGGTCTTTTGACTGGGGCCGCTCGTCTTTGGGACTACCCGGCGACGCGCGCGTTCTCGGCGACGGCGGCCTCGATCCGGTCGGCGATCCTCGGACCGGTGAATCCAACCTCCTCGTGCAGCAGCCGCGGGGCGCCATGGGTGACGTAACGATCGGGCAGGCCGACGCGCATGATCCGCGGGGCGATGCCGGCGTCCGAGAGCGTCTCCCAGACCGCGGAGCCGAATCCCCCGGCGAGCACCCCTTCCTCGACCGTGACCAGCAGGTCGTGTTCAGCGGCCAGCTGCGCGGCCAGGCCAGCGTCGATGGGCTTGGCGAAGCGCGCGTCGGCGACGGTGACGGAGATGCCGCGCTCGGCCAGAATCGACGCGGCCTCGATTGACTTGGCCACGCCCGAGCCGTACCCCAAGAGGGCCACGCGCGTGCCCGACTCCGTGGCCTTGCCCTCGCGCAGGATTTCCCCGGTGCCGATCTCGATCAGCTCCGGCCGCTTGGGCAGCGGCACGCCCTGCCCCTCGCCGCGCGGATAGCGCAACGCGACGGGGCCGTCATCGTGGGCCAGCGCGGTGTGGAGCATGTGGACGAGCATCGCCTCATCGCGCGGCGCCATCAGCACGATGTTGGGCAGGCAGCGGAGGTAGGCGATGTCGAACACGCCGTGGTGCGTGGGCCCGTCGTCGCCGACCAGTCCGGCGCGATCCATGGCAAAGACGACGTTCAGCTTCTGCAGGCAGACGTCGTGGACGATCTGGTCGTAGGCGCGCTGGAGGAAGGTCGAGTAGATCGCGCAGACCGGCTTACAGCCCTGCAGCGCCAGCCCGGCCGCGAACAGCACGGCCTGCTGCTCGGCGATCCCCACGTCGAAATAGCGATCCGGCAGCTCGCGCTGGAGGATGTTGAGCCCGGTGCCGGAGTTCATTGCGGCGGTGATTCCGAGCACCCGATCATCCCGGCGGCACTCGGACACCAGCGCCGTGCCGAATACCTGCGTGTACTGCGGCGGTGCGGGCTTGACGCCGGGCGACGCCGGGACCTTCGCGGACGGAGCGCCGTTGCTGATCGACTTCGGCTTGGCGGCATGCCATTGCTCCATGCCCTCGAGGCCGCCGTCCTCGGCTGGGCCGAAGCCCTTGCCCTTGACCGTCGCGCAGTGCACGACGACCGGCCGCTCGGCCGCCAACGCCTCGCGCAGGGCGCGGCGCAGCGCTCTGACGTCGTGACCGTCGATCACCCCCATATAGGCCCAGTCGAGCTCCTCCCACCACAGTCCTGGAGCCCAGAAGGCCTTGATCGACTCCTTGAAATGGGGGCCGATCCGCTCGAACGCGGCGCCGATCCCGGCCGGGAGCTTGGTCAGTCCGCCCTCGACCTCCTCCCGGGCGTGCCACAGCTTGGGGCTCAACCGGACGCGGTTGAAGTAGCGCGAGAGCGCGCCGACGTTCGGGGCGATCGACATGCCGTTGTCGTTGAGCACGACCACAATCGGCGTCCCGGCGCCGCCCGCCTGATGAACGGCCTCGAAGGCGACGCCGCCGGTCATCGCGCCGTCGCCGACGACGGCCACGACATGGCCGTCCTCGCCGTGACCGCGGCGCATCGCCTCCTTGATCCCGACGGCGTAGCCGATCGACGTCGACGCGTGCCCGGCGCCCATGATGTCGTGCTCGGACTCCTCGATCGAGCAGAACGGGGCCAGGCCGTCGTACTTGCGGATCGTGGGCAGCAGGTCGCGGCGGCCGGTGAGGATCTTGTGCGGATAGGCCTGGTGCCCGACATCCCAGAGGACCTTGTCCCGCGGGGAGTTCAGCAGCGAGTGCAGGGCCACCGCGATCTCGCAGGTGCCGAGGTTGGCGCCGAAGTGGCCGCCGATCTCGCCGACGGTGTCGATGATGTGCTCGCGCACCTCCTGCGCGACGCCTTGCAGGTCCTCCTCGCTCAGGGCGTGGAGATCTTGGGGCTGGTCGATCCGTTTGAGAAGGTTGCTCATGTCAGATGTGGTTGCTTTGGATCAGTAGGTGCGGGTGGCAATGAAGTCCGTGATTCGCTCCAGCTGGGTAGCCCCCTGCGGGGCCGCCCGCGAGAGGGCGAAGCGAGCGCGGTGATGCGACTCGATGGCTAGGGCCCGCGCCCCGTCGAGGCCGAATTCGGTCACGTACGTGCGCTTGCCCAGCCGCTCGTCACTCC
>JALYXK010000399.1 GCA_030947145.1 Actinomycetota bacterium | reverse complement strand
CCGTTGAACCGCCTGGCGGTGATTCAATTGGGCGTCGCCCGGGAGGCGATTCTCCCCGTGAACCGCCTGACGGCTAAGAGGTCTGAGCCGCCAGTTGCCCGCAGGCGGCGTCGATGTCGCGTCCGCGGGTCAGCCGGACCGTCGCATCGAGCCCGCGCCGCACGAGCTCGGCCCGGAAGGCGGCGATCGCCTTCGGGCCCGAGCCCTCGAACTCCGAGCCGGTCGGGTTGTAGGGGATCAGGTTGACCTTGAACATCCGCGGGTCCAGCGCGTCGGCCAGCTGGGCGGCCTGGACGTGGGAGTCGTTGACGCCGGCCAGCATCACGTACTCGACGAACACCTTGCGTCGCTTGCGCTCGTAGAACGCGGCGCAGGCGCCCAGCACCTCGCTGAGCGGATAGCGCTGGTTTACCGGCATCAGCTCGGAGCGCAGCGCCTCCTCGGCGGCGTGCAGCGAGAGCGCGAGCCGGATCGGCATCGGCGAGGCGGCCAGCCGCTCGATCCCGGGGATCCAGCCGACGGTCGAGATCGCCGTGCGCCGGTGGGTGATGCCGATCTCGGGCAGCCGCTCGCAGGCGCCGAGCACGTTGTCGAGGTTCATCATCGGCTCGCCCATGCCCATGAACACCGCATGATCGACGCCGGCTATACGCCGGAAGTGCAGGGCCTGATCCAGGATCTCCGACTCGGTCAGGTTGCGCCCGAAGCGCATCGTGCCGGTGGCACAGAAGCTGCAGGTCAGCGGGCACCCGGACTGTGAGGAGAGGCAAAGCGAGTGCCGCTTGTCTGCATAGCGCATCAGCACCGCCTCGACCGGGCGGCCGTCGTGGGTGCTGAACAGCGCCTTGATCGTCCCGTCGCTGGCGTGCGCCTCGCGCTCCACGGTCAGGGTCGAGAAGGGGACGGCTCGCGCCAGTTCGGAGCGCAGTGACGCTGGCAGATTGGTCATCGCCTCGAAGCCGGACGCGCCCTGCGCCGCCCACTTCCAGATCTGCTGGATGCGGTAGGCCGGTTCTTCGAGATCGACCAGCGCGCTCCGTACGACGTCCAGGTCCATGTGACTATGGTGGCAGGCGTGCGCCTGGCCAAATATCTAGCCTCCTCTGGAGTCGCCTCCCGCCGGGCCGCCGAAGTGCTGATCCACGCCGGCCGGGTCACGGTGGCCGGGACGATCGTGACCGATCCGGCCCGCGACGTCGACGAGCACGACGCGGTCGCGGTCGACGACGAGGCGATCGGGCGCCAGCACGCGCGCGTCGTCTACGCGCTGAACAAGCCGGCCGGCGTCGTCTCGACGGCCAGTGATCCCCAGGGCCGCCCGACCGTGGTCTCGCTGGTCCCGAGCGGCCTGAGGCTCTACCCGATCGGGCGCCTGGACATCGACACCACCGGCCTGATCCTGCTCACCAACGACGGCGAGCTCGCGCACCACCTGACCCACCCCCGCTTCGAGGTCGAAAAGACCTATCTCGCGGTGCTGCGGCGTCCGCCCGTGCGCGACGGCACACTCCGGGCCCTGCGCGAGGGGGTCGAGCTCGAGGACGGGCGCTCCGCACCCGCGCGGGTGCGGCGTGTCGGCCCCGACACGATCGAGCTGACGCTGCGCGAGGGGCGCAAGCGCCAGGTCAAGCGGATGTGCGAGCAGGTTGGTCATCCGGTCAAGCGGTTGCAGCGGATCCGGCTCGGACCGCTCGAGCTCGGTCAGCTCAAGCTCGGCGGTTACCGTCGTCTGACCCGGGCCGAGGTCGAGCGCCTGCGCAGCGCGGGCCCGGGGCAACCCGCCGGACGTGGCGCCACGCCAGACGCTTAACCGGATCCCAACAAGCGGCTCCACCAATAGCCAAGCGATTGCGGGCACTATTTTCCTAGCATGCGACCGGATTCGACGCCGGCGGATGGCTCTGTCGTGCTCGCCTCGGGACCCGCCGCCGGTGCCGCCGCGGCCCAGACAGATTCCTCCGCCTTACTGCCCCGACTCGCCCGATCCGGGCTGAGCGTCCGCTTACCGCGGCTGCGGTTCCTGGCCAGCCCGCTGGCCGGCCGACTGGCCCTGAGCGCCGTGCTGCTGGGCGCGTTCGCGCTGGTGGTCCTCGCCACCGGCCGAGCGTCGGCGCTGGTGCCGCGCAGCTCGTTCGGGTTCCCCCACTGGGAGGCCGGTCCGCTGCATGCGCTGTTCGGCCATCCGCGCGTGAGCTTCGACGGGCTCAACATCGCGTTCAGCGGGTTCCTGGTGGCGATGACCCTGGCCTACGGCGTCATGTTGATGGCGGTCCGCTCGCTGTCGATGCGGGCCATCGCGGTCGGCGTCGTGGCGCTCCACGTGATCCTGCTGATGGCGCCGCCGATGCAGCTCACCGATGTGTTCAACTACCTCGGGTACGCGCGGCTGGGCGGGGTGCACCACCTGAACCCATATACGCACGTGATCGCCGCCGAAGCGCACGACCCGATCTTCCGCTTCACCACGTGGCACAACCTCCGCAGCCCCTACGGCCCGCTGTTCACCGCGCTGAGCTATCCGGTCTCCTGGCTCCCGATCGCAGCCGCCTATTGGCTGATTAAGATCGGGGTCGTACTGGGCAGCCTGGGGTTCATCGCGCTGGTGTGGAAGTGCGCGCGCCTGCTCGGGCGCGATCCGCGCTTCGCCGTCGTGTTCGTGGCGGCCAACCCGATCTACCTGTTCTTCGCCGTCGCCGGCTTCCACAACGACTTCTTCATGCTCGTGCCCTCGATGGCGGCGATCGCACTGCTGCTCGCGCGTCGCGACCGGACCGCCGGGGCGATGGTGATGATCGCGGTCGCGGTCAAGTTCAGTGCCATCCTGCTGCTGCCATTCCTGCTGATCGCGGCGCGACCACCGCAGCGGCGACTGGGGGTGCTGGCCGGGGCCGCGCTGGCCACGGTCCCGCTGGTGGCGATGAGCATCGCGATGTTCGGCCTCACGATCCCGAACCTGCACGACCAGAGCACGCTGCTGACCGACTTCAGCATCCCCAATGTGGTGGGGTTGGCGCTCGGAGTAGGCGGCGGTACCCCGGCGTTGCTGCGCCTGGGCAACGTCGCGCTGGTGGCGGTCGTGCTCTTACTCCTGCGCCGGCGGCGCGACTGGATCTCGGGCGCCGGGTGGGGGACGCTCGCCCTGATCGCCAGCCTGGCCTGGCTCGTCCCCTGGTACATCATCTGGGCGCTCCCGCTGGCCGCGCTCGGCACCAGCGTCAGACTGCGCCGGGCGTCGATCGCGTTCACCGTGTTCTTGGTGATCACGTTCAGTCCGGCCACCGGAATGTTCATGGACGCGCACCACCTCGACCCGCTGAACACGTCGGCCGGGCACGCATCGAGGCTGCTGCAGACGAAGCTTGCCCAGAAATAGCGGTGCGTCGGTTGGGCCCGGAGCCTCAGTCCACCGGAACGTGCCCCGAGCGCGCCGACTGTTAGCTTCGCGTTAGTGCGGATCGAATACGCGACAGCTTCGCCGGGAGCGCGCGTGGGCGCTGCCGCCCGCGTGCGCGGGCGCGGGCGGATCGATCGGTTCGAGCTCGGGATGCTCGCCGCGTTCGCCGCGGTGTCGTGCTGGGTGCTGGCCCTCGACCTGTTTCAGGTGATCTTCCACGGACGGATCTGGACCGGGACCGACGGGTTCTTCATCACGGATCAGATGCAGTACCTGGCTTGGATCCAGGCCGCCTCCCACCACTTCCTGGTCTCGAACCTATTCGTCCTGCGCTCGACGCCGGCCGACTACTTCCAGCCGGCGGTTCTGCTCTCCGGCCTGCTCGTCGGGCTCGGCATGGTTCCGTGGCTGGCCCTGCTGGTGTGGAAGCCGGTGGCCGTTCTGGTCACGTTTTTCAGCGTCCGTGCCTACGCGCACCGCAGCCTGAGCCGGCGCTCGGGTCGGCGGGCGGCGATCGCGCTGGGCCTGTTCTACGGCTCGTTCACCGTCGTCTACGGCTCGTTCGGGGTCGTCGGAGACCTCTTCCCCGGCTTTCTCTCGTGGGGGTACCCGTTCGGCTTGATCGCCTTGGGGGCGATGCTCTACGCGATGATCGCCTACGACCGGGCGCGGGCGGCCGGTCGGATCACCTACGGGCCCGCCCTACTCGGCGCGCTCTCCAGTTCGCTTCACCCCTGGCAGGGCGAGATCCTGATCGTGATCGTGATCGGCGCCGAATTGCTGCGCCTGCGCGGCGAACCGATCACCAGGCGGCGCTTGGAGCTGATCGTGATCACCGTGCTCGGTACGGCGCTGCCGCTGCTCTACTACTTCGTGCTCGGCAAGGCCGACCCCAACTGGGGCATGGCTCGCGAGGCCAGCCGGCACTCGTTCTCCTTCTGGACGATCGCGCTGGTGCTGGTCCCGATCCTGCCGCTGGCCGCGCTGGGCTATAAGGGCAAATCGCGCAGCTTCTGGGAGTCGGCGACGCGCATGTTCCCGCTGGCGGCGCTGATCATCTACGTGTTCTCGGCCTCCGGCGCCAGCGCGACACCCCTGCACGCGTTCCAGGGCATCACCGTGCCGCTCGGCGTGCTCGCCGTCGAGGGGCTCGGCCGCACCGGCTGGTACGGCTACCGCCACCGCCGGCGCTTGGGCGGGGTGGCGCTCGCGCTGGCCACGATCCCCGCGTCGGCCTGGGAGCTGAAGATCGCCGACGGATACATGGGCCCGCAGCCCGGCAACGGGAACTTCATCAAACGCGACGAGCGCGCCGCGCTCACCTACCTCGACCGCGATCGCGACGACGGGGGGGTCCTGACCCGGGTCTACCTGGGGCTGCTCGTGCCGGCGCGCACCGGCCGTCACACGTTCGTCGGCGATTGCCTGTGGTCCGAGCCGCACTGCAGCACCCGGCAGTACCTCACCGGAAAACTGTTCACGGGCAAGCTGCCGCCGCCAGCCGTCCGAAGCCTCGTGCGCCGCTCCGGCGCGCGCTTCGTGCTGGCCGACTGCCGGACGACGTTCGACTTGTCGAAAGCGCTGGCGCCGTTGCTGGTCTCGGTCCGCCGTTTCGGTTGCGCGAGCGTCTACGAGGTCAGCGCTCCGAGCCCGCCGGAGGGGGCTCTGGCAGAATCCCCGGCGCATGCAGCGTCTGTTCGCACTCCGGGGCGCCAATAGCGTCGAGTGCAACGACGCCGAGTCGATCCTCAAGGCCACCGATACGCTCGTGCGCGAGCTGATGGAGCGCAACGCACTGGCCGCCGAGGCGATGGTCAGCTGCATCTTCACGCTGACCGAAGACCTCGACGCCGAGTTCCCGGCCGTGGCCGCTCGCCGGCTCGGGCTCGACCGGGTGCCGCTGCTGTGCGCGCGCGAAGTACCGGTACCCGGGGCGCTGCCGCGGGTGATCCGAGTCCTCGTTCACTACTACGCGGCGGAGACGCACCAGCCGCGCCACGTCTACCTCGGCGAGGCCCGCGCGCTGCGGGCCGACCTCGAGTCGGCACAATGACGGCCTGACCATGGCCCTCGAGTTCGCGCAACGGATCCGGCGCATTCCCGTCTACCCCCTCGCTTCCGGCTATGACCTCGGGGGCGATGTGGCGATGCTGGCCTCCAACGAGTCGTGCTTCGCCCCGCTCCCGGAGGTCGTCGAGGCGGCCGCCCGCGCGCTGGCCGGGGCCAACCGCTACCCGGATCCGTCGTACTCAGCTCTGCGCCGGGCGCTGTCGGACCGCTACGGGATCGCTCCCGGGCGGATCGCGCTGGGCAACGGCTCCTGCGACATCCTGCTGGCCGCCGGCGAGGCGCTGCTCGAGCCGGGGGCGGAGGTCGTCTACGCCTGGCCCGCGTTCAGCGTCTATCCCCATCTCGCCGCCGCCTCGGGCGCCCGGGCGATCGAAGTCGAGCTCGATTCCGAGGACCGCCACGACCTCGACGCGATCGCCGCCGAGATCACGGTGGCCACCCGGCTGGTGCTGGTCTGCAACCCCAACAACCCGACCTCCACCGCGCTGCCGCTGGAGGGGATCGAGGCGTTTCTGGATCGCGTGCCTCGGCATGTCTGCGTGATCCTCGACGAGGCCTACTGCGAGTTCGCGCTGACCCTCGGCGACACCTACGCCTCGGTCGACCTGCTGCGCCGGTATCCGAACCTGGTGCTGCTGCGCACCTTCTCCAAGGTCTACGGCCTGGCCGGGCTCAGGGTCGGCTACGCGCTGTGCGCCACCGAAGACTTCCGGGTCGCCGTCGACCAGGTGCGCCAGCCGTTCCATCTGAACTCCGCCGCCCAGGCGGCCGCGGTCGAGGCCCTGCGCCACCAGGAGGCGGTCGAGCGGCGCGTGGCCCACACGATCGCCTCTCGGACGGAGCTCGTGGGGGGGGTCCGTGACCTGGGCCTGTGGGTCGCGGCGTCCGACGCCAACTTCGTCTGGCTGCGGCTGCCGGACTCGTGTGTCGAGGGCGACGTGGTGACGGGATTGCGCGAGCGCAGCGTGCTTGTCCGTGCCGGCGCCAGCCTGGGCCGAGCCGGATGCCTCCGGGTCACCGTCGGCACCGACGGCGAGAACCGGCGCTTCGTCGAGTCGCTCGCCGCGCTGATCTAGCCGGGAGTTGCGAAGCAACTCCCAATGGAATCGCCCCCAGGGCGATTTCACCGCTTGGCACTGGGCATCGTGTCTGGTAAAACCGTCTCGTTCGCTCATGAACGAGACCGGCCACACCTCGAGCAGCATCTTCGCCCTCGCCGGCTGGTCCTTCTACGCGAGCTTCTACGCCTGGCGATTTAGCTAGGCGCTCGGCCCAGCACCCCTGGCGCCCGCACTTGCCGCAGGCACCAGCACGGAGACCGAGCGCCGTACCCGCCGGGATTCGCGAAGCGGATTCCACCACGTCTAGAGTTCCTCAGCGTAGAAAGGACCATTTGATGATGATCGTGATGAAAGCGACGGCCACCTCGGAGCAGGTGCAGGCTGTCATCGACCGTGTCGAGGGCGTCGGGGCTCGCACGCACCCGATCGTCGGCGAAGAGCTGACGGTGATCGGCGCGATCGGCGACCGCGAGCAGATCGCCCGGCTCGAGCTCGAGGCGATCCCCGGCGTCGACCGCGTGGTCCCGATCCTCAAGCCCTACAAGCTCGCCTCGAACGAGTTCCAACCCGGGGCGCGGAGGGTGCTCGACATCGCCGGCCGGAAGGTGGGTGGCAACCATTTCACGATGATCGCCGGGCCGTGCACGGTGGAGTCGCGCGAGCAGACGCTCCAGACCGCCAGGGTGCTCCGCGACGCCGGGGCCACGATGTTCCGCGGTGGCGCGTACAAGCCGCGCACCTCGCCATACTCGTTCCAGGGGCTCGGCCCGGAGGGCCTGCGGCTGCTGGCCGAGGCCAAGCGGGAGACCGGATTGCCGATCGTCACTGAGCTGATGGACCTGCGGGACATCGACCGGGTGCTCGAGGTCGCCGACGTGGTCCAGATCGGCGCCCGCAGCATGCAGAACTACTCGCTGCTCACCGAGGTGGGCCGCTCCGGGCGCCCGGCGCTGCTCAAGCGCGGCTTCTCCAACACACTGGAGGAGCTGCTGATGGCCGCCGAGTACATCCTCCAGGAGGGCAACGAGGCGGTGATGCTGTGCGAGCGGGGGATCCGCACGTTCGAGACGGCGTATCGCTTCACGCTGGACCTGATGGCCATCCCGGTGCTCAAGGAGATGAGCCACCTGCCGGTGATCGTCGATCCGAGCCACGCCGTCGGCCGGCGCGATCTGGTCCTGCCGATGTCGCTGGCCGCCGCCGCGGCCGGGGCCGACGGCATCATCGTCGAGGTGCATCCGCGCCCCGACGAGTCGGTCTGCGACGCCGCCCAGCAGCTCCCGGCCGACGAGTTCGCCGACTACCTCGAGCGCGTCCACGCCGCCGCCGCGGTGGGCGGCAAGGTGCTCTCGGACGAGCAACTGACGACCGGCGTGCTGCGCTGACGTGGCCGCCACCGGTTCGTCGCGGGGCAATTCGGTCCGCGACCAGCGAATCGCGCGTCTGGAGCCGCTGGCGGCGCCGCAGGCGTTGCTCGACGAGCTGCCGTTGAGCGACGAGCACGCCGAGGTGCTGCTGCGCGGCCGCGCCGCGGTCCAGGCGATCCTGAACGGGGACGACGATCGCCTGCTCGTCGTCGTCGGTCCCTGCAGCGTCCACGACGTGCCGGCCACCCGGGAGTACGCCGAGCGTCTGAGCGCGGAGTCCAAGCGGCTGGGGTCCGACCTCTTGGTAGCGATGCGGGTCTATTTCGAGAAGCCGCGGACCACGATCGGCTGGAAGGGACTGATCAACGATCCGCACCTGAACGGGTCCGGCGACGTCAACACCGGCCTGCGGATCGCCCGGCGGCTGCTGCTGGAGGTGCTGGCGCTCGAGCTGCCGGTCGGCTGCGAATTCCTGGATCCGATCACTCCGCAGTACATCTCCGACACGGTCTGCTGGGGGGCCATCGGCGCCCGCACCACCGAGAGTCAGATCCATCGGCAGCTCGGATCGGGCCTGTCGATGCCGGTCGGCTTCAAGAATCGCACCGATGGCAACGTGCAGGTGGCGGTCGACGCCGTGCGCGCCGCCGCCGTCTCGCACTCGTTCCCCGGGATCGACGTCACCGGCACGCCCGCGATCCTCTACACGCGAGGCAACCGGGACTGTCACGTCATCCTCCGCGGCGGAAAAGGAGCCCCGAACTACGGGCCCGAGCCCGTGGCCGGCACGCTCCAGCTGCTGCGCGCCTCCGCCCTGCCCGAGCGCGTGATGATCGATCTCTCTCACGACAACAGCGGCAAGGATCCCGAGCGCCAGCCGGCGGTGGCCGGAGCCGTTGGCAGCCAGATCGCCGCCGGCAACCGCGCCGTGGTGGGCGTGATGCTCGAGTCGTTCCTGGTGGCCGGCCGCCAGGAGCCGGGGCCCCTCGAGGACTTGACCTACGGCCAGTCGATCACCGACGGCTGCGTCGGCTGGGACACCACCGTCGAGGTCCTCGACGAGCTGGCCGCCGCGACCCGGGCCCGTCGGGCCGCGGCCTAGCCAGCGTTCCGGATGCGGATCGCGGTCATCGGCGTCGGCCTGATCGGCGGCTCGATCGCGCTGGCGGCGCACGAGCGCTGGCAGGCGACTGTGGCCGCCTACGACAGCCCCGAGG
>JALYXK010000311.1 GCA_030947145.1 Actinomycetota bacterium | reverse complement strand
CGCATCGGGCGTCCGCGCCGCAGCCGACGGCTCAGCGGCCCCGCACGGCGGGATCGCGCAGATGCAAGACGACCGAGCGGAGGAACAGCTTGTCCTCGGATTCCGGCAGCCAGCCCATGGCGGCGTCGAACTCGGCCAGCGCGGCTCCGGCGAGCCCGTCGGCGAACGCGCAGGCGTAGTCGATCGAGCCGTGCTCCTGCATCAGGCCGACCACCCGCTCGACGCGCTCCGGCTCACCCGGCGCGCCGCTGAGCTGGCCGAGGGGGCCGACCAGCCCGTCGAGCTCGGTCCGTAGGTCTGGGGGCATCGCGCCGCGCAGGTGAATCAGCATCAGCGTCGGCTTGCCCTCGATCACGTCGCCGCCGAACTCCTTTCCTCCGAGCTCGTCGCGATCGGTCACGTTCTCGATGTCGTCGCGGATCTGTAGCACGGCGCCGAGAAAGAAACCGAACCGCGCGATCGCGTCGAGGTCGGCCTCGCCGCGGGAGCCGATCAGCGCCCCGACCCGGCAGGGATGAATCGCCGAGTACCAGCAGGTCTTGTCCAGGACAACGCGCAGGTAGTCGTCGGTCCCCAGCTGGCCGGGCGGGCGCTGGCGCGCGGCCAGCTCCGCGGCCTGCCCCTCGATCGTGCGCCGGGTCATGTGCTGCAGCTCGGCCAGCACGTCGAGCGCGAGCCCGCCACCGAGGCGATCGGCGCTGGCCAGCAACGGCTCGAGCGCGAGCCAGGCCAGCGCGTCGCCGGCCGTGAGCGCGAGCGGGAGACCGTGACGGACATGCAGAGCGGGGGCCCCACGACGTCGGGCTGCGCCATCGCAGATGTCGTCGTGGACCAGGAACGCGCTGTGCATCAGCTCGATCGCGGTCGCCGCGCCGATCGCGTCCTCGCTGGTGCCGCCGTGGGCCCGGCTGGCGGCGAGACAGAGCGCCGGCCTGATCGCCTTGCTGGCGCGGAGGGGGTATTCGACGACGGTCTCGTAGAACTCGGACAGCCGCGGGTCGCGGGGGATCAGCTCGAGCAGTGTCTGCAGCGTCAGCGCCCGGGTCTCGGCCAACACCCGGTCCACCACCGCCGCGGCACCCGGGCGCGGCGCGGCGATCACGATGGCTCGACGTCCGGCGCTTGGGGCTTGGCCGGCTCGAGGTCCGGCTCTGGGGGCTCGACCGGCGCCCCGACAACGTGCTGCGGGGCCGCGGAGACCGTCAGCTCGAGTACCGCGCAGGCATCCCCGGGGGTGGCCACGACGACGCCGCGGCTCAGGCCCGGCCGAGCCTCGGCGGGAACCAGCACCGAGATCTCCACCGGCTCCCCCTTACCCGGTCCGATTCGGGCGATCGCCGCGGGGACGAAGGCCACCGCGTCATGGTCGAGACTGGGCAGGCCGCCGCCGATCAGGTCGGTGGCGCTCAGCTGCACGTCGGTGAGCAGCGTCGGGCCCGTGTTCCAGACCGTGAACGAGGTAGTCGCGGTGGCGCCGGCCGGGGCGCAGAGCACCAGTGTCGCCAGGCACTCCTCGCCACCGGACCCGTGGGACTGCTCGCCGATCGCCTGGGCGATGTCCTCCACCAGGGTGCCGGCCACCCCCAGCGCGTCGCCCGCGATCGCGGCGAGATCCTGGACCAGCCCAGCCGGGCTCGGAGACGCGGCTCGGGAGTGCGAGCCTGGGCGGTGCCGCGGCGAGCCTGGAACCATCGGGCGCAAGCGGCCGCGCTGCCCGGACGCGGGCGGCGGGGCACCGCGGCCGGCCTGAAACGCGGCGGTTGGACGGGCGGCGCTCACGGCTGGAGATCGGGTCCCGGAACCGGCCTGCAGCCGCAGGCTCTCCCGCAGACCTTCGATCACGTGCTCCAGCGCCTGGTAGCCCGTGGCCACGCTGTCGGTTACGGCCGTGAGCAGTGGCTCCATCGGACTGGGGGGGTGGGGTCCGTCCGGCGTTGGCATCTGGTTCTCCTCGCTCACGGGCCGCTGCCCGCGATGATCGTGGTTTGCTCCGAGGGCTCGCCGATCGACCTGAAGATCCCGTTCGCCGCGAGCAGGCCCGAGATCGCGGCCGCTTCGACACAGCCGGCGTCGAGCGTGCAGGCGGTCCAGTCGCCGACCGCGTAGAGATTGGAAAAGCCGGTGTCGTCGGGGGCGATGCGGCAGGCGCTCGACCCCGGCACCGAGAGCACGTAGCGCTCGGAGGGCTCGACGTTCGCCCGCAGGAACTGAGCGTCGAGCCGGGCCGAGCCCGTTGCGCCCGACGGATCGACGAGCAGATCCCAGTACAGCTCGCGGGAGATCGGGTCGGTGGCCTGGGGCCAGAGGCTGGCGACGTCGCGCCTGAGGAACTGGAGCGCCTGGGCTTGCACGAGGGCGCTCCGGTCGGCGAGCCAGGTGTCGGCCAGGCCACGCGGCGGGGGAGGGCCCGGCGGATCGGCGAGCACGTTGCAGAAGTAGGCCACCGTCTGCGATCCGGTGACGCCCTCCTGATCCACGAGCTGATGCATGTCGGACCAGGTGTCGAACGGCTCGAAGAACCCGCCGACGAGGATCCCCGCCTCGAAAGCGCCGAGCGCCCCGGCGGGCTGCGTCAACCACAGCTGAACCGCCTGCGTGGCCACCGTTTCGATCGACTGCACCGCCACCTGCCAGCGGGGCTCGTTGGCCGGCAGGTCCGGCGCGATCAGGGGTACGCAGGCGATCGGCAGTCCGAACACGACGAGTTCGAATCCGTCGCCCGGAGCGCCACGCTTCAGCACCTTGCTGGCGACGCAGGTGTCGGCGGGATCGGCGAACCAAGACTCGTAGACCGCCGCCGGGATCAGCGGGGCCAGCGACGTGCCTCCGGCGCTCAGCACGTTGTCCGGGCTGTTCGGCCACACGGCCGGCGCCGAGACCACGGCGCTCTTCGTCAGCGAGCCGGCCCGCAGGTAGGTCTCCGGCGTCACCGTGGTGGGAACGTTGGCCTGGACGTCGATCTCGATCCGCTCAACCCGCCCGCCGGCCACCTTCACCGCCTCGACCCGGTTGAAGAACTCGACCTTCACCCCGCGCTTGATCAGCAGCTCGTAGAGCGGGGCAAAGACGACGTCGCCCATCCCCGAGTTCATCTTCCACATCAGCGCGCCGCGGTAGGTGAAGAAGGTCCTCAGCAGACCGCGCAGGGCGGTGCCGGCCTCGGCGGCGGGGCGCTGGGGATCGCCGCCGCGGTAGGCGAACGCCAGGTCATAGACCACCGTGCGGACCAGCGCCGACTGCACGCTCTCCTCGCGCGCACCGTGGCTGAGCAGCCACTCGCTGAAGTCAATCCCGTTGACCACGTCGAAGTCCTGCGCGACGATCACACCGTCCTCGATCAGGCCACGGACGATGGCGATCATCAGGTCGACGACGTACCCGGCGCGGCGGACGGCGTCATTGGCCCGGACGAACTGGGCGTAGCGGCCGGTGAGCCAGTCGAGCACCAGCTCGAGCGCCCGGGCCACCAGGTCGACCGTCTCGAGCACGATCTCCTGCTGCAGCGTCGCTACCGCGATTGCGTCGAAGCACTCGGCGGCGGCGTTCAAGGTCTCCTGCACGCCGGCGCCGAGCGAGTTCCAGAGCTTGGCGATGGCCGCGTCGAGGCTCGCGGGGGGTGGCGGCGATGGGGGAGGCGGGCCCGGAGTGATCGTCAGGCCCGGCGGGGCGTCGACCAACGACATGGCCAGGTCCGCGGCGAGAGATAGGCACCTGCCCGCGTAATAGGCGATCGACCAGTCGCCCGGCTGCTGGCCGGGGGGCCGGGGATCGGGTCGGGTCCAGGGACGGTCATCGGTGAACTCGAAGAAGTCCGCCGTCCAGAGCTTCCAGTCGCAGCCGTCGAAGTCGCTCAGGGCGATCCTGTCGCAGGCCGAGAAGCTGTCCTGCACATTCTTGAAGGCCAGCGGCCAGCGCGGGATGCCGGCCTGCTCGAGCTGGTCGAGCTCCCGATGGCACTCTTCCAGCATCCGGAATGCGTTCTCGTAGAACCCGAACCAGATGTGCAGGCCGTGTTCCTCGATCCGCATCCCCTCGCCGCGCCCGCTGGCCCCCTTCCCGCCGAGGCGCCATCCCTGCTGATAGAGCGTGATCGAGGCAAACCGCGCCTCCCAGCCGGGCTTCGAGAGCTTGATCGCCGCGGTGACCGACCCGACGCCGCCGCCCAGGATGGCGATACGAGGAAGTCCGGTCATTCAGGCTCCGGCGATCACGTCGGCGCGCGCCAGATCTCGAGGCCGAGTCCGATCTCGAAGCCCAGCTTGGCCTGAAAGGCGCTGGCCGGTGCGATCGGCGTGCGCGGCGCGATCCCGAGCTGGGCGGCGATCGGATCGCTGGCCCAGCTTTGCACGGTGAGGGCGAAGACCGACGGGTCGAGCTGCTGATAGCCGAGGCCGGTCAGGTGGAAGGTGATCGGCGCCTCGACCACAGCCTGATAGCACGCCTTGGTGGGGCAGGTGATGTCGCGGAACTGCTTGAGGAACACCAGCGTCGTGTTCTTGACCATGTCGAGGATCAAGGAATCCGAGTCCAGCAGCCCCTTCGGCGCCTTGAACGCGTTGACGAAGCCCTTGATCCAGGGCGTCGCGGCCTGGGGGATGGCGGGCGGAACCGAGCCCGACGCGGTGATCGTCGCCGAGGGGGCCGAGCCCGGGCCGGACGGGATGCTCAGATTGACCGAGACTCCGCCCGGAACCACCGCCCCGAGCGCACCGAACAGCGACGGCGCGCCCAGTACCGCGGCGGCGCCCGGCTGGCGCGTGACCGACAGCATCTCGCGCTTGGTCGCCGGCGAAGCCGGACCGAACGGATCGATGGCCAGACCGGAGACGGTGGTGACCCCACCGGCGTCATCGAGCGCGGCCGGATAGCCGGCGTCAAAGTAGCCGAGCTGCTTGGGGTATCCGAAGATCTCCCTGCCGGTCGAGACCGTCTGCTGGGAATCGGTGAAGATGTAGGGCAGGTACCAGACCAGCCGACCGGAGGCATTCATGTCGGCGGCCAGACACCAGACCGATACCTCGTTCTCGCTGATGAATCCGCGGCCCGAGTCGACGGGGTCGGAGGAAGCCTCGTGCCCGATCGAGCCGAACGTGATGATCACGTTCGGATTCGCGCAGCGGTAATCGACCGCATTTCCCGACGGCAGGTTGAGGTCGTGGGCCAGCATCGCGTCGATCGCCCCGTCGTCGGCGGGGATCACCAAGCCGTAGAGGTCGATGTCGGTCGCGCTAGCCGGCGGCCGCCAGACCTGCTCGCTACCGCGATCGATGTATTCGGGCAGGTTGCTGATCGTCAACCGAGGACCTCCTCCTCGGGGGTCAGGCGTTCCAGTAGCCCGAGCGCTTGCTGCCGCTCGGCCAGGGCGCGGGCGGCGTCGAGATCGGCGCGGACGCGCTCCTCTGAGTCGCCGCGCGCGCGCCGGGCCGCCGCGCGCACCCGCAGCAGCTCGACGTCCCAGAAGCGCTCGCCGTTGCCGGCGCTGTCGCGGAGGATCCGGTCGAGCTCCCGGATCGCTGCCTCGGATTCGCCGGTGGCGAGCTGAGCCTCGGCCAGGCGGCCGGCGAAATACGGCGTCATCAGCACCGGGTGCAGCTGGCGACCGGTCGCATCCTGTCCGGCGGTTCGCCAGCCGGCGACAACCGCGCCGAGCGTGGGTAGGCCCTCCTGGTATTGGCCTTGGCTGCACAGCCCGATGCTGCGGTGCATAACGCCGGCGGCGATCCAGGTCGGATAACCGCGCTCGGTAGCGATCGCGATCGTCTGGTCGGCCAGTTCGATCGCGGCCAGCGAATCGCCATCGAGCTCGGCCCGCCAGGCGAGCAAGCACCCGACGAAGCACTGGGTCAGGCCGGTCCGGCGCCCCGCCGGGTCAAGGCCGTGCAGCTGCTCGAGCGCATCCGCCGCGAGCGCGCCGCTGGCGGCCTTCTCGCCCCGGAGCCACTGCACGACCGCGCGGGAAGCGATGCCGACGACGACCGGATCGTGCGGGAATACCTCCGGCGGCTTGACCCCATGGAGCCGCGTGGTCCACTCGAGCTCGGCGTTGGCGGTCTCGAGGTCGCCCAGGTAGAGCATGTGGTAACCGTTGATCGCCGACGCCAGCAGCCGCAACTCGGGGCGATGGGGCTGCTCCTCGGCGATCTTCACGCAACGGGCGGTCAAGGGCGTGGCCACGGCGTGCTCGCCGAGCACGAACCAGTACGCCCAAGCGCCCCACAGGGCGGGGAGGACCGCGACGTCGTCCTCCAGCGTCTGGGCCAGCGTGACGGCGCGCTCGAATGCGCCCCGGCCCCTCACCGACGTGTAGCCCTCGACGACGGTGATGATCGTACCCAGGCCGAGCTGGGCGCTCAGCTCCAGGCCGGCACGCTCGGGCCCGGCGGCAAGCGCGTCGAGCGCGGCCAGGCAGCGCCTGAACAGCTCCGACGCTTCGGTGTTTGCGCCGGCAGCGGCGGCATGCTCGGCCGCCTCCAGCCAGCGCGGGACCGCGCTCAGACGGTCCCCGCCCAGTTCGAACTGGGCGGCGACATCCTCGGGGGGGAAGCTGACTTCCCTCGACCCCGCCATCACGGTGGCCAGCCGGTAGTGCAGTGCGGTCTTCCGGGACTCGAGGATGTTCTCGTAGGCCGCGTGCCGCATCAGGCTGTGGCGGAAACGGACGCCGTCGCCGGTCGGCGCGCTCGTGCGCACCACGACGCGCCGCTGGTGCAGCTCGGACACGAGCTGGTCCAGTCGCTGCTGCGAGAGCTCGGTCATCTCCCGCAGAACATCGAGGGCCAGCTCGCCACCGGCGATCGCGATCGGGCGCAGGACATGCTTGAGTTCGGGGTCGAGCTCGTCGAGCCGGGCGGTGAGAAAGCCGGAGAGCTCGACGGTCTCCGCGAGCGCTCCGCCATCGGTCTGCGCCGCGGCTCGAGCCAGCTCCTCGGTGAAGAACGGCACGCCGTCGGACCGGTCGACGATGTCGTCGATCGTCGATTCTCCGAGTCCCGGTCCCACCAGGCGGGCCAGGATCTTGGCGTGGTTGGAGTTCAGGCCGGTCAGCTCGAGCAGGTCGTCGGGCTCCGGCAAGGCGCTGAGGACGCGCCGTCCGGTGAGGATCACCAGCATCGTCAGGTTCTGGCGGGACAGCAGCTCGGTCAGGAACTCGATTGTGGACGGGTCCGCGTTGTCCACGTCCTCCACCGACAGCACGACCAGCGGACCGGACGCCATCGCGCTGAACAGGTCGAGCAGCACGTCGAACTCCCGGCGACGGAGCTCATCCGGCTCGAGGTCCAGGGCGCCCCGGATGCCGAGCAGCCAGCTGATGATCGGGACCGCCTCCTCGGTCGGGATCATGCGACCCGGCAGCTGCTCGAGTCGGCGATGGATCGCCCCGATCCAGAGCTCCTGGTTGCCCCCCTCACGGGGGAAGACCCGGAACATGCGGCTCACCGCGCGGGCGACAGGACGCAGTGGGCTGTCGCGATGGACGGCCGAGCAGGCCAGCGTCAGGTGCGAGGCGCCCGAGGCGACCGCGGTGGCGAGCATGTGCTCGGCCAGGCGCGATTTGCCAATTCCGCCCTCGCCGGAAATGCTGACCACGCGCCGCTGGCCACTGGCCGCGACCTGATTCCAGGCCGCTCGCATCACCCCGAGTTCGCGCTCGCGGTTGACCAGCAGCGGTCGGGGACGGGCGTTCGCCTCCAGCCGCGTGTCCGCCTCGGTCGGCTGGATCACGCGATGCAGGCCCACGGGTCTGGGGTAATTGCGGAGCTCGACCTCGCCGATCGGCGCGGTCTCGAACCACCCCTGGATCAGCCGCCGGGTCGCATCGGTCACCCGGATCGTCATCGGCTCGGCGGTGCTCTGCACGCGCGTGGCCACGTTCGGGGGGTCGCCGGCGATCTCCTCGGGTGACCACGGGGTGTCGAACATCGGGCCGACGGCGGCCAACCCCGAGTCGATCCCGATCCGCACGCGCACCAGCTCGCCGTAGGCGGCCTCCCAGCGAGGGACGCGCAACTCGACGCCCTCGAGGATCCCGAAGGCGGCCATGACGGCCCGCCGGGCATCGTCCTCGTGTCCAACCGGATGCCCGAACTGGGCCAGCACGCCGTCACCGCTGTACTTGGTCACGCGGCCCTCGTAGCGCACCACCGCATCGACGCAGACTTCGTAGAGCGCGAGCATCAGCTCCCGCATCGACTCCGGCCCGAGCCGGGCGGCGATCGCGGTCGAGGCGGCCATGTCGACGGCGATCACGGTGACCTGGCGCAGCTCGGCGCCGGCGGCGCTGACCGTCCCGAGCCGCTGCCGGGCGGTACCGACCAGCGCGGCGGCTTCGGTCAGCGCCGGATCGACGGCCAGCGCCTGCGAGGCCAGGTCGAGCGCCTCAAGCCAGCGCGAACTGGCGACGGCCGCCTGCGCACGCGCTATCAGATCCCCGACTTGGGCAGCGGATTCCCGCACCATGCACCTGGACGGGATCCTATTGGAAAGGGACGGAGGTCTCCCACCGAGCCTTTGTCGCTCCAGGCGGCCGACCGCGCCGCCTGGAGCGAAGGCCCGCCCGTCCGTTAAACCAGGAGGTGCCCGGTCCCACGAGCGGCTGGTGAGGTCGAGCTCCGCCCCGGAACTCGACCCATCGCCCCCGACCTACACGCCCCCATCCCCACGATCGCCCTCATTTGAGGATCTCAAGATACGGCGCCGCCTCGGAGAACCCCCGGGTCTCCGAGGCGAGCGCTTCCGCCCCCATCGCCCCCACGCTTGAGAGCTCCGATGCTCCCAAGTCCAGTGTTTCGGTGCTCTTTCGCCCCAACAGCATTATCGGCAGGCTAAGTCCGCGCCCGCACCCCGAAGTGCGACATTTCTCACATCGCCCCTCGATTGAGGAGAATTGGTGCCCGTGAGCGCGACCCAGATCCCGTTTCTCCGCCAACTGGGGCAGGTGGATGGCGACGCGCTGGTCGCGCGCGTCCGCAAACGAACGGTCACCCGCTCCCAGCCGATCCTGCGGGCCGGAGCCGCCGGAGACGATGTCGTGCTCGTGCTTTCCGGGCGAGTCCAGCTCGTCGCCTATGGCATGGCCCAGCGCGAGGTGCTACTGGCGATCCGGGGGCCGGGTGAGCTGCTCGGCGAGATGGCCGCCCTCGGCGGGCGGCGCCGGAGCGCCTCGGCGATCGCCGTCGAGGACGTCGAGGCCGGATTCCTGACCGGCGATGAGTTTCGTGCCTACCTCCGCGAGCACCCCGACGCCGCGCTCGTCCTGATCCGGATGCTCGTCGGTCGGCTGACCGATGCCACTCGCGACGTCGTCGATCTGGCCACCCAGGACAGCGTCGGGCGGATCGCCAAACGCCTGCTCGAGCTCGCCAACGACCACGGCGCGCCGTCGGGGGGCGGCACCAGGATCGAGCTGTCTCTGACCCAAGACGAGCTCGCGCGCTGGACCGGGGCGACCCGCGAGACCGTCTCGCGAGCGCTGCGGCTGATGCGCCAGCTCGGCTGGATATCGACCGACAACCGCAAGATCACCGTGCTCGATCCCGAAGCGCTGCGCCGGCGCAGTAGGGGCGATTAGCTAAGCGGGCGGAAGGCTGTCCAGCAACCGCTGGCGCACGCCGGGGATGGTCGCGCACAGCCGGTCGATGCCCAGGGCGCTGAACGTCAGGAGGCGCATCGGCGAGCGGGCCACGACGTCGAAGGGCTGCGGGTGGGGTGCGACGGCGTCAATCTCACCGAAGCAGTCCCCGATGACCAGCGTCAAGGGAGCGCGCTCGCCGCGCCGGAGTTCGGCGCTGCCAGAGCGGATCACGAAGAACGTTCCGATCAGCTCGCCCTCGTGAACGAGCTGTTCGCCCGCGGGCACCTGCACCTCGAAGGCCGGCCCGGCCAGGGACCGGGCGTCGAGTGAGCGGACCGAGCCGAAGACCCGCATCGGATCTGTCGCCGCGGCGATGATCTCGCGGCACTGCGCCGGAGTGGGTTGAGCATGACTGATCACGGCTTCAGCCTAAGCCCGCTCTGGGCCCCCAAACTGCGACTTTCGTCACAGCCCGGCGCTCCGCCGTCCTGGGTCGGCATAGGCTCCAGCGGTGATCCGTCAAGCCACGGCCCGCGAATAACCGACAGATGCACGTGTTCCAACGAGGGATAGGGCTCCGATGAGGGTGGCGATCGTGGGGGCCGGGATCTCCGGCCTGGTAGCCGCGCACCTGCTCGCCCGCGAGCACGAGGTGGTCGTGTACGAGGCGGGCGATTATGCCGGCGGGCACACCAACACCATCCGGGTCGACACGCCGAACGAGACGCACCACGTCGACACCGGCTTCATCGTCTTCAACGATCGCAACTACCCCGCCTTCGAGCGGCTGCTCGGCCGGATCGGGGTGGCCTGGCAGCCCTCCTCGATGACCTTCAGCGTCAGCGACGGCGTGGGCGACTTCGAGTACGGCGGAGGCTCGCTCAACGGGCTGTTCGCCAAGCGCATACACCTGGTGACGCCCTGGTTCTATCGGATGGTGGCCGACCTGGCCCGGTTCAACCGCGCGGCCCGGGAGCTGTTGCTCACCCCCGGAGAGGGCCCCTCCCTGGGTCACTGGCTCGAGCAGAGCCGCTTCTCACGCCCCTTCATCGACCGCCTGATCGTCCCGCAGGCCTCGGCGGTGTGGTCGGCCGACCCCGGCCAGATGTGGGCCTTTCCCGCCCGCTTCCTGGCCGAGTTCTTCGACCACCACGGGATGCTCGGCTTTGTCAACCGGCCACAGTGGCGGGTGATCCGGGGCGGTTCGGCTCGCTACGTGGAGGCGCTGACGGCGCCGTGGCGCGACCGCCTGCGCCTGGCCACGCCGATCGAGTCGGTCTCGCGCGCGTCAGACCACGTGATGGTCAAGGCCCGCGGCGCCGAGCCCGAGCGCTTCGACGAGGTCGTGCTGGCCGCCCACTCCGACCAGACGCTGGGAATGCTCAGCGATGCCACGGACAGCGAGCGCCGGCTGCTGAGCGCGATCCCCTACCAGGCCAACGAGGCGGTGCTGCACACCGACGCCAGGCTGCTCCCGCGCCGCCGGCGGGCCTGGGCGAGCTGGAACTATCACCTGCTGGCCGAGCCGAGGCCCTACACGACGGTCACCTACCACATGAACCGCCTGCAATCGCTCAGCGCCGAGCGCGAGTTCTGCGTCACGCTGAACCGGACCGCCGAGATCGACCCGGCCAAGGTCATCAAGGTGATCCCCTACGCGCACCCGGTGTTCACGGCTGAGGGCATCCGCGCGCAGCAGCGGGTCGCCGAGATCAGCGGGCAGAACCGCACGCACTTCTGCGGCGCCTACTGGGGCTGGGGGTTCCACGAAGACGGCGTGGTCAGCGCTCTGCGGGTCGGAGAGCGCTTCGGCCAGCGGCTCTAGCGTTGGGTCGCCGGCTCGGTCGCTGGGTCTCGGGCGTCCAGGAGCACCCGGGCCACCGCTTCAGGGGCCTCGAGCATCGGGATGTGGCCGGTATCGGGCAGGTCGATGCTCTGCACGAACGCCGGTAGTCGCTGCGGGCGCGCGATCAACCGGTCGTATTGCGGCCAGACCAGCGTGGCCGGTACGCGGATCTGCTCGAGGTCGACGAACGCGCCGGCGCGCATCGCGTCGTTGACCGCGACGAAGCCCGGCGCGGTGGCGTAGGAGCGGATCAGCTGGGCGGCCGCCGCGGCCGGTACTCGCTGCGGGTGCGCGACCGTGCCCGAGAGCAGCAGGCGCCGACCCCGCGCGGTGGCCGTCAGCCCGCGAACCACGGGCAGGGCGCCGCGGGCGAGGCGGCGGGCGACGCTCGGCTTCGGCGCCAGCGGCCGCGGCCACAGCCCGGCCGGTGCGATCCCGGTAACGGCTCGGGTGGCGTCGGCCAGGGCCAGCTCCAGCGCGACCCAGCCGCCGAGGGAGTTGCCGATTACGTGCGGGTGCAGGATCCCCTGTTGATCGAGGAACGACGCAACCGCGACGGCCAGCGCGCGGGGGTCCTGTGCGCCGGTCAGCGGCGGCGAGGTGCCGAATCCGGGGAGATCGACGGTCACGACCTCGCGCTCGGAAGCCAGCAGCGGCACCACCTGATCCCAGACGTGCCGGTCGGCACCGAGCGGATGGAGCAGCACCAGCGTCGGGCCCTCGCCCGTCCTGTCGAATCCCAGCGGCATCGCCCTTGAATACGGTAGTCACCGCCGGGCGGATCAGCCGCGGTGCGCTCAGTCGAGGAGTTGCGCGGCGGAGTCGGCGAGGATCGGGCGGATCGCCTCCCAGCGAGCGCTCACGGCCGCGTGCCCCCAGATCGGGATCTCCATCACCAGCCCGCGGATCAGGGCGATCGCGGCATCGAGCAGGGCGGGGAAGCGCGGATCCCCGGTCTGGTCGGGGAACAGCGTCGTGGCGGTGGCCATGATGATCGAGTTCAGGCGCTGCTCGAGATCGCGCAGGGTGGTGGCCAGCTCGGGCTCGGCCCAGGCGGCGATCCACAGCTGCCCGGCGGCGAGGGCCTCGGGCGAGGTGAACTCGCGCCAGGCCTGGTCGAGCACCTTCTCGCGGTGCTCGGGCCGGCGCATCGCCGCCAGGTCGACCTGATCGAGCGCCTCGTCGGCGAGCCGCAACGCCAGGTGGGTGATCGCCTCGATCAGGAACTCCTCGCGCGTGGGGAAGTAGTGCATCAACGTGCTCTGGGCCACGCCGGCCCGCTCGGCCACCCGCCGCGTGGTCAGCGCCGGATAGCCGTCCTGGACCAGGCACTCCGTGGTCGCGTCGAGCAGAGCCAGGCGCGTGGCCGCCCGCTGCTCGGCGCGGGTCCGGCGCCGAGGCGGTTCCAGAGCGGGGTCGGTGGCTTGACCGTTCATCTGATCGGTGAAATGCTATCGTCCGCTCACCGATCAGCTGATCGATGAAGCTAAACACCTTCGAGACTCCCGGAGACGACATTGGGCAATGACGAGATCCGCGGCTCGCGCATCAGGCGCGCGGCGAAGCTGACCGGAGCGACGGCCGGGGTGGCCGCCCGGGAGGCGACCGCTCGGGCCGTGCTGGCCACCGGCGACAGCGACGCCCGGCGGGCCGCCGCCGGTTCTCAGCAGCTGAAGAGCGCCAGGTCGCTGGTCAAGGTATTCAGCGGGATGCGCGGCGCGGCGATGAAGGTCGGCCAGACGCTCTCGGCGGTCGACCTCGGCCTGGTCCCCGAGGAGATCCGTCCCGAGTTTCAACAGATCCTGGCCAGCCTCCAGCAGAGCGCTGAGCCGGTGTCTTTCGGGGCGATCCGCAAGGTGGTCGAGGAGGATCTGGGCGAGGGCTTGAACGAGGTGTTCGCCGAGTTCGATCCCGAGCCGATCGCGGCGGCGTCGATCGGGCAGGTGCACCGGGCGACCCTGCGGGCTGGGGATGGGGAGTCGGTCGGTCGCGAGGTCGCGGTCAAGGTCCAGTACCCGGGGATCGCCGAGGCGATTCACTCCGATATGCAGAACCTGCGGCTCGGGCTCAAGCTGCTCAGCGTGATCGCGCCCGGGATCGACACCGGGGCGATCGCCCAGGAGATCCGCGAGCGGATCGGCGAGGAGCTCGATTACGAGCTCGAGGCCGCCAACCACAAGGCGATGGCCCGGGTCTACCGCGGGCACCCGTTCATCTTCGTGCCCGACGTGGTCACCTCGCTGAGTCGCGAGCGGGTGATCGTCACCGAGTTCGTCGACGCCCGGCGGTTCGCGGAGATTCGCGAGCGGCCGGCCGCCGAACGCGACCGGATCGCCGAGATCCTGATCCGCTTCTACCTGAACGGGCCGCTGCGCCACCGCCTGCTCAACGGCGACCCCCACCCGGGCAATTCGCTGTTCCTCGATGACGGCCGCGTCGCCTTTATCGACTTCGGCTTCTTCAAGCGGCTCTCCGACGCCGAGATCAAGCAGCTG
>JALYXK010000221.1 GCA_030947145.1 Actinomycetota bacterium | reverse complement strand
GGCTCAGCCCAGCAGCGGCACGTCGCCGGTGATGACCTCGTAGCCGTCCTGGGCGATCAGGACGTTGTCCTCGATGCGGATGCCGCCGAAGCCGAGCATCCGGTCCACGCGGTCCCACGCCACCTCGTCGCGGTAGCGGCGTCTGGGGTCCGGGTCCTCGAGCACAGCGGGCACGAAGTAGATGCCGGGCTCGACGGTGACGACCATGCCCGGCTCCAGCGGCAGGTCGATCCGCAGGTTCGGATACGGCGCGGGATCGTCTCGGCGCTCGGGCAGGGGCGTCCCGCCGGCGTCGCGGACGCCGAGCCCGACGAGATGACCGATGCCGTGCGGGAAGAACAGCCACACCGCGCCCGACTGCACCAGCGACTCAGGGGCTCCACGCAGGATGCCGCAGGCAGCCAGCCCCTCGGCGATCACCAGCGCCGCGCTCAGATGTACCTCCCGCCACTCCATCCCGGCCCGGCATCGGCCGATCGCGGCCTGGTGCGCCGCGTGAACCACCGAGTGCACGTCCTGCTGCGCTGGATCGAGCCGACCCCCGACCGGATAGGTGCGGGTGATGTCGCTGGCGTACCCGAGGTACTGGGCGCCGGCGTCGATCAGCACCAGGTCCCCCGCCTGAAACCGACGGGTTGTCGGAGCGAAATGCAGCACCGCCGAGTTGACCCCGCCTCCCACGATCGTGTCGTACGCCATCGCATCCCCGCCGCGGCGAAACGCCTCGGCCTCCAGTTCGATCTGCGCTTCGCGCTCGCTGACTCCCTCGCGCATCAGCGGCACGACAGCGGCAAAGGCGGCGCTGGTGGCGCGCTGCGCCACGCGCATGCGCTCGAGCTCGACCAGATCCTTGGGACGCCGGACCCGGCTGAGCCCGAAGCGCAGCTCCTCGGCCAGCCCAGCGTCGGACCGTGCTTCCTCGGGAGCGCTGCCCAACCACGCCAGCGGTCGCCCAGCGCGGGCCGCCAGCCACCCCGCGAGATCGTCCGTCGTCCGCGCCTCCGGCTCGGCTGCGGAGATCCCCGACCACAGGCGATCGCTCGCGGTGATCGGCGCGACAAAATCGACCCAGCCCTCGCCGGGATCGAACGCGAGCACCCCGCCGGGCCGATTGCGATCCGTGAGGTAGTAGTACTCCGAGTGCGCCTCGAACGGATAGGTCACATCATCACGCCCCGGACGCGGAATCAGCCCTCCGGCGCCGATCAGCACAACCTCGTCATCGAGGCCCCACCCATCCGTCACCGCCGCGCGCCGGCGCAGCAGCTGCCGCTCAATCGTCGGAGTCTCGAGACTGCTCTGCACCGCGCCGATCTTAGGCGGCGGACACGTCCGCTGCGACTTGCTGCGGATCCACCCGAGGGAACGAAACGGCGTTTCGAAACGTATACCGGGTGATGACCGTGGTCGAGCCAGGGAGGATGCGATGCGTCGGGTATTGCTGATTGTGTGCTGCGGGCTCCCCTTCGTGGCGCCGGAGCTCTCGCTGGCGGCGGGCGGTCCCGTCCCGCCGTTTCAAGGGCGTGGCATCAGCGCGCCGGGGAGCTCGGTCTCCTATGTCGCCGTGGGGGCGGGCGGGGACACCGTGGTGAGGCGGGCTCGCCGGGGCGGCGGGAAGATCGGGGGCTCGACCCGGCTGCCGGGGAGGTTCGGCGTCGCGGGCGCCGCCAACGACGGCTCCACTACCGGATTGTCGGCCGACGGACGAACGCTCGTGCTCGCCGGAATCATCTCGACGTATCCACCGAAGCGGACGAGGCTGGTCGTGCTGGACACCGGTCGGCTGATCGCTGACGCGCGGATCGGGCTGACCGGGTACTACACCGTCGACGCGATCTCGCCGAGGGGACGCTGGCTGTACCTGATCCACTACATGTCTCCGAATCGAAACCCGACTCGCTACGAGGTCCGCGCCTACGACGTCGTCGGCCGGCACCTGATGCGCCAGCCTGTGATCGACCCGAGAGACCGTGGGGAGGCGATGCTCGGGCTAGCGGTCACCCGCACGATGAGCGCCGACGGGCGATGGGCTTACACGCTCTACGACCGACCCGGCTCGACACCGTTCATCCATGCGCTGGACACCGAGCGGCGCCAGGCGGTGTGCGTCGATTTGCCGGCGATCGCCGAGTCAGACGTGTTCAACGCGCGCCTCGCGCTCGCTGATGGTGGCGGAACGCTACGGGTTGAGCGCTCCGGCGTCCCTGTGGCGAGCGTGAACACACGCACGTACACGGTCGACAGCCCGGGAGCCGGACGGTTGCAGTCAGTGCCTCGTCGCGCGAGCTCTGCTCGCCACGGTGGCGCTCCGTGGTTGCCGCTCGCTGCGGCTCTGATCGCGGCGCTCGGGGCGGTCGCCGCGCTCCGGATGCGCGATGCCCCAGATCAGTGGGCGAGGACGGTGAAGCGTTCCGAGTAGGAGTTCTTGTGCTGGTTGGGCGCCGGGCAGAACGACTTCGGACCGGTCCGGCTGATCGTGCCCGTGGCCGTGCCACCGGGCATCGGAGGCGAGCTTTCGGTTCGGCGTTGGTTGACGGGCGCACCCTCTGGCCCGACTACAGTCCGAGACGTGATCGCGGTTGTCACCAAAGCAGATCTGGCCGAGCTTCTGCCGCTGATGCGAGCGTACTGCGAGTTCTATGAGGTCAACCCGCCCGATGGAGAGCTGCTGGCGATGTCCCGCGCGTTGATCGCCGAACCTGAGCGCGAGGGCCTGCAACTGATCGCCCGCTCTCCCAGTGGTGTCGCCGTCGGTTTCGCCACGATCTTCTGGAGTTGGTCGACGAGCCGAGCGTCACGGATCGGCGTGATGAACGACCTGTTCACTACTCCCACCGCGCGCGGCGCCGGAGTCGCCACGTCCCTGATCGCCGCGTGTCTCGAGCGGTGCCGGGAGCGCGGCGCCGGGTCACTGAGCTGGCAGACCGCCCGCGATAACCATCGCGCGCAGAGTGTCTACGACCGGATCGGTGCACACCGCGAGGAGTGGATCGACTATTCCCTGGAGTCCCAGCCGTGGGCCCCACTGGGGGCGACACCGCAGATGTAGGCCGCCTCATGTGGCGAAACTGAACGTCGCCGGGCTTGCTGGCGTCGCTTGGGTGTACTTGCCCTTGTTCAACGCCTTGTCGACGACGGCGCACGTGGTTCCGGGTTACGCGCGCCCTCGCCAGGGCGGGCCATCCGACACCTCGGTCGCGTGCCTGGCCTGCTCGGCGTGCTCGAGCTCTCCTCCGCGCTTGACCAGGAACGCCCCCACCGAGCCGGCCAGGCTGGCGATGACCGTGATCGCATAGACCTCCATCGCCACATCGAGGACGCGGGCAGCGGTGGAGATTGGATTCTGGACCGAGGATGAGACGGTCAGCAGCTGCGTCGAGGTCCAGAACAACGCACTGCCGAAGCTGTTGATCTGTGTCTGCTTCGCGTGGTGTTCAAAGACGAACGCCAGCACGGCGCAGATGATGTCGATCCCGATCGTGGCGATCGCGACGCCTACCAGTCGATCGCGCAGGCGCGCGTGCGTCGGCGTGCGGCCGCGCAGGATGTCTCGGACTTCCCTGGCCGCCTCGCCCATTACTCGAACCGGATACATCCCTGGCTATTCGGGGCGCCCGACCAACCTCCTCGCCGCTGGTGTCAGTCACTCGACCCCGGGGCGCGGAGGCGAACCGGGCCGCGTACCGCGTCGAGGTCGACGGGCTCGCCGCGCTGGGTGATCTCGATCCGTCCGGCGGCAGCCAGAGCGCGAGCGGCTTCGCGCACCGTCGGCATCAGCGCGCGGAAGTCCGGGCCGGCGAGACGGCGCGCCGCCTCGGAGGGACAGATCGTCTTACCGCGATCTTGCTGCGCCAGCAGGTCGAGGATCGCCCGTTCGGCCTCGTCCGAGGGAGCCCCTCCAGCGCCGAGGTTCTCCTTCACACCATCCGCCCCGGGAGCTCTAGCGTGGTCGAGATCGGCAGCGACTGCGTCGAGTTGGACCCCTCCATCGCCTCGAGAGTAGCGCGACGGGGGCCGCCCGCGTCCGACGCGGCGGCGTCCAATCAAGCTTCACAGCAACTCGCGAAGCCGGGCCGCGGCTTGCGGCGGGTTCACCTGACCGACGGCGATGCTGTCGCAGCCCACCCAGGTGGCCGCCTCGCGCAAGGCTTGCGCCATCGCCGCCACGGCTCGGGGCTGAACCGTGAGCCGCTTGGCCAGAAGCGTGCGGCCGTCCCGTCCGGGATCCACCCTTCCGGCCAGCCGCCCGCCGGCGAGCAGCGGCATCGCGAAGTAGCCGTGTACGCGCCGCTCCGCCGGCACGTAGGCCTCCAGGCGGTGATCGAACTCGAACATCCGCAGCGTGCGCCGCCGATCCCAGACCAGCGAGTCGAAGGGCGAGAGGAGCGTGGTCCGATGTCGGCCCCGGGTCGACAGTGCGGCCAGCGCGTCCGGATGCGCCCAGGCTCGCTCGCGCCAGCCCCCGACCCGAACCTCGACCAGCGAGGTGTCGGCGATCACCGCTCCGACCTCGGCCCTTCTCACGCGGTGGAAGTCGGCCAAATCTCCCAGGGTGGCGATGCCCAGCGCCCGACCCGCGACCTCCACCAGCGCCCGCAGACAGGCGTCGTCGTCCGGCTCCACCGCGGCGAGGACGCCGGGCGGAAGGGCCCGTTCCGGGAGGTCATAGACCCGACGCCAGCCCCGGCGCGTGGCGCACACGACCTCGCCGATGTCGAGCAGCCATTCGACGGCCACCTTGACCTCGGACCAGTCCCACCAGTCACCGCCGCGCTTGGCGCCCCCCAGCTCGGTCGAGGTCAGCGGCCCCTCGCTGGCCAGGCGCTTGAGCACTCGCTGGCCAACACCCTCGGGGACCTTGTGCCAGCGCTGTCCGCGGGCCCGGAAGCGACGGCGGCGGAACGAGAACAGCGGCCACTGCCCGGCGGGCAGGACGCAGGCGGCGTGGGCCCAGTATTCGAAAGCCCGGCCGCTGCGCCAGTAAGCCCGCTCGACCGGGTCACGCCCAACCGCTCCGAGGCGGGCATAGGCGACCAGCTCGTGCGAGCGAGCCAGCACCGAGATCGTGTCCAGCTGCACGGCGCCGAGGCGCTCGAGCATCGCCGCGACTCCGCCGGGACGCGCCGGCGCGCCGAACAGGCCCTGGGCGCGCAGCGCGGCGCGACGGGTCTCGGCGGCCGAGAGCTCAGGAACGGGCATCGGGCGATCCTGCCATGACTCACCGCGGTGGGCCGGCGTGCGTCGTGGACCGGTCGGTCCAGAGTCCGCTAGCGCCCCAGCGTTCTCAGCAGCTCGCGGGCCTGCAACGAGAGTGGCGCGATCAGTGCGCGCACCTCGGAAATCCCCGCCCGGACCTCCCGGTCCCCCACCTCGACCGGGAGCAGCGAGTCCTGGAGCGTGGACAGCGTCTCGTCGGCCCGGTGCAGAGCGTCGAGCGCGCGGCCGATCTCCTCTCGCGGCTCCGCCGGCGCCGCCAGCGACGGCGTGGGGAACTCCCGTGGCGCCAGGTCGTGGCGCGCCGAGAACTCGGCGTGGCTGCGTTTGGCCCGGCCGTAGGCCGCCTGGACCGGGCGGAACAGTTGCAGCTCGAGCCGGTCGGCCGTGTGCTCGTCCAGGCGCTCGTACGCCTCGCCGAGCGCGACCAGTGCCAGGCCGAGGTCGTCGGCCCCGACCGCGAATTCGTCGAGCAATTGCCTGCGGGCGTCGGCAGCTGTGTAGGTCACAGCCCGATTCTCGCAGCCGCGGACCGACCGGGCGGCACTGGCCCACCCTCGGGCGGCTTCGCCTGCCGTGCGCCTCAAAGCTCCGGCAGCGCTCGCGCACGGAGCGGGCGACGCGGGATCGGGTCGTCGACGGCGTCCTCCGAGGGCTGGACATCCAGACCGCGTTCGGCGGGCGACTCGAACCAGATCTGTCCCTGGCGGCCCAGGCCGTCCAGGACGCGGCTCGGCCGGAAGTATGGAGTCGCGGCAACCACGATTCCGACGATGCCCACGACGATGGTTACGATCTCTAATG
>JALYXK010000181.1 GCA_030947145.1 Actinomycetota bacterium | reverse complement strand
ACCCCGCGTAGTGCAGCGCCTCGGCCGCGGCGCGGTCCGGTCGCCGCAGCGCGGCGGATCGGCGGAGCAGTCCGGCGGCGACGCCGCCGATCGCCCGGGTATCCGCGGAGACCTGCCGGGCCACCGTCGAAAGCGGCGATCCGGTGTCCGGGGGCGGCGGCAGCGGCTCCGGTTTCTCCCGGTTGGGTGCGCGCGTGCGTGAATGCAACATCCCCAGCAGCTGCGTCGCGCCGACGCCGTCGGTCGCGGAATGGTGGAGCTTCAAGATGAAAGCCGCCCGGCGGTCGGGCAGCCCATCGATGAGCACTGATTCCCAAGGCGCGCGGTGCTTGTCGAACGCCGTCATGGCGATCTGCTCGGCGGCGGCGAGCAGATCCGTCCACGTGCCGGGGGCCGGCAGCCTGACGCGGCGGACGTGGTAGTGCAGGTCGAACTCCTCATCGACGGTCCAGGTCGGTCGCCCGATCCCCATCAGCGGCTCGGTCACCTTCATGCGAAAGCGCGGGATCAGCCGCGTGGCCCAGTCGTTCGCGGCCACGAAGCGGTCCCAATCGGGCAGCTGGTCCAGCAGCTCGACGGCGAGAATCGTCGAACGCAGCCGCGGATCGGCCTCGGCGCGCCACATCAGCGCCTCGAGCGCGTTCATGTCACGCTGCGAGCCCCAATCGACGGGCTTGTCGCGCGCGGGATCGGAACCCGGAGCCCGGCGCTGATCGGTTCCGCTACTCATGCGACCTCGTGCAGTTCGTGCTGGGCGGTGACCCGCATCAAACCACGATAGGCTTCACGCGGGTGGCGCCCCTCGTTGACCACCGCGTCCACCTCGGCGGCGATCGGCATCTCGACGTCGTGCTCGGCGGCGAGCTCCATCACGGTCCGCGCCGATTTCACGCCCTCGGCGACCTGCCCCAGCTCTTCGGTGGCCTGCCGCAGTGACTTGCCGCGGGCCAGCTCCTCGCCGATGCGGCGGTTGCGAGAGAGCCGGCTCGAGCAGGTGGCCATCAGGTCTCCCAGGCCGGTCAGCCCGGCGAACGTGCGCGGGTCCCCGCCCATCGCCTCGCCCAGGCGCGTCATCTCCGCCAGGCCGCGGGCCAGCACCATCGCGCGCGTGTTATCGCCCACGCCCAGGCCATCGGCCATCCCCATGGCGATGGCCACGATGTTCTTGAGCACCCCACCCAGCTCGGAGCCGACCAGATCCTGGTTGCGGTAGACCCGAAACCGCGGGGAGTGGAACAGCGGCTGCAGCGAGCAGGCGACCGCCTCGTCGCGCATCGCGATCACCGCCGCCGCGGCGAAGCCGTCGAGGATCTCGCGGGCCAGGTTCGGTCCGGCCAGCAGGCCGACCGGATGGCCCTCGAGCACCTCGCCGATCACCTGGGTGGCCCGCAGCCGCGTTCCTGGCTCGAGCCCCTTGGCCAGCGACAGCACCGGGACCCAGGGGCGGACGTGGGGCTCCGCCTCCCTGAGCACATCGCGGATGCCGTGGGAGGGCACGCCGACCACGAGCACATCGGCCTTCGTGAGCGCCTCCTCGAGGTCGGCGGTGGCCCTGAGCTCAGGCTGCAGGGCCCGGTCCCCGAGGTATTTCGCATTGGTGTGCCGCTCGCTGATCTCCACGGCTACTTCGGCCTGCCGGGCCCACAGCAATGTCGGCGTGTTGCGAGCCGCCAGCGAGGCGACGGTGGTGCCCCACGACCCGCCGCCCAGCACGGTCACGTTGACCGACCGGCTCACGCGGTCGACTCCTCCGGCACCGGGAGTAGGCGGGGACCGCCGGGCCACTCGGCCAGCGTGCGCACGAACAGCTCGCGGACCTCCCTGACGTGCTCGTCGATCGTGTCTCGCCGCCAGTCGCTCGTGTCCACCGCGGGCAGCACGGCCACTTCGATCGTCCCCGGCGACAGCGTCTGCGCCCCGCGCCACATCACCTCGCCGACGTTGCGCAGCACGATCGGCACCATCGGCACTTCGGCCTGCATCGCGATGTGGAATGCGCCCTTCTTGAAGCGCCCGAGCCGCGGCGTCGGCGAGCGCGTGCCCTCCGGGGCGATCACCATGGAGAGCCGCTCGTCGCGGACCTTGGCCACCGCCGGCTCGAGCGCCTGCTTGGCCTGACGCGTGTCGCCGCGCTCGATGAAGGCGACGCCGGCGATCTGGAAGAACTGGCCGAAGCCGGGAACCTTCTTCGCCTCGGCCTTCGCCACTCCGGTGAAGCCGGCGCGGAGCAGCTTCATCATCACGATCGGGTCGAGCTTCGACTGGTGGTTGAAGACGAACACACACGGGCGCGAGTCCCACAGGTGCTCGGGGCCGCTGACCACCTCGACGCGAATCCCGGCCAGGGCGAGCCCGAGGTCCGATCCGACCCCGCCACCGATTTCGACCATCGTCTCGCGCGAGCGGTTGAGCAGACCGATCCCCAGTCCGGCCAGCGCGGAGCCGCCGAACGCGCCGTAGAACGCTCCGGTCCGCGCGATGTCGAGGACGCCGGGCCGACCACCGCGCGCTGCGCAACGCAGGATCGGCCAGTCTCGTCGCTGGGCCTCTGATCGCAGGCCGGGCTCGGGCTCGACCGCGGTGGGATGCCCGACGGCGCCGAGGAACTCCAGGTCCTCGTTGCCGTTCGAGTAGGCGAACGACGAGTGCAGGGCGATCTCATGTTCGCCGGCCAGCGCGCGGATCGCCTGGGCCTTGCCGGCCGCCCACAGCGGCTCCCCGGCCGTGCGGCCGGTGAGCCTCCCGTCGATGACCTCGACCGCAGTACAGAGCGCGTGCGCCACCCCGAGCTCGTGAGCCATCGGCTCGAGCTGGAAGCGTGTGGCCGAGGACGCCAGAACGAGCGTGTGGCCCTTCGCGCGGTGGGCCTCGATCAACTCCCATACCTCCAGGTGCAGGCGCGAGGCGATCGCGTGCTTGAACAGGGACCGCCCGAGCTCGTCGAGCTCCTCCTCGGTCCGCCCGCGCCACGCGCCGAGCGAGATCTCCAGGAACGCCGCAAAGTCCTCCGCCGAGTGGATGCCGCGCCCCCGGGCCAGCAGGGTCCGCGCGAGCTCGATCGGGCCGATCTCCAGGTTGCGGATCCGATGCTCGTAGAAGGCGCCGGCGGAGAAGCCGGAGATAACGGTGCCGTCGTAGTCGAAGAAGGCCCCGACCTGCGGGCCCGGCTCCGAGTTCGTGATCGCCGCCAGCGCGCGGCCCAGGTCCGCGGGGCGCCGCTCAGGGGAGCTTGGCATTGAGCACCTCCTCGATCACAGCCTCGTCGAGCAGGCGGATCTCCTCCACCAGCGACACGACCCCACAGATCTCCTCGTAAAAGGCGTGGCGCGCCTGGCGCAGCTGTCCGCGGCCGGGGTCGACCAGGTCGCGGTTGCCCGCCAGCGCCAGCGCGGAGGCGAACAGCTCCTGGGAGAGCGACTCGGCGCTGTGCAGACGACCCTGCAGCAGCATCTGGCGCCCGACCCCGAGGCATTCGTCCAGAAACGCCCCCTTATCCACCGGTTCACGCGGATCGCGGGCGGCCAGGCGCTCGGCCACGACGAGCTGCGCGTCGAGGAACGAACGCAGCGCGCGGTTGGCCACCAGCAGCCCGGATTGGCGCAGCAGCTCGCCCGCGGCCTCCGGGCTTCCGGCCCGCGCGCGCCAGTCCGGATCGAGCCGGGCGAGCTCCTCGCTCAGCTCCTCGCGGAAGCGCTCCTTGTCGGCGAAGAAGAACTCGAACTTCAGGAGATCGCGAATCCGCAGCGACTGCTCCCAGGCCGCCCCCACCAGCGCTTCTCCGCTCTTGGCGTGACGGGCCGCGTAGAGCAGCCCCAACTCCACGATCGCTCGATTGATGAAGTGGTGCAGCACGCCGTTGCGGTAGAACGCCGCGACCGTGTGGTTCCCGGGGGCGATCGACCAGACCGGTTCGATACCCCCCTCGTAGCAGGTGACGACCCCCGCCTGGACGAGCTGGTCGAGCTCGGCGCGCAGGCGGGCGGGATTTTGCAGCGCCTGGACGTCACCGGGGATCTCGCGGGAGCGCACATACTCGATCGTGGGGGCGACGATCCTCTGCACCTGATCGAGGGTGAGCGCCCGGCCGGGCGTGCCCAGCAGCGCGAAGGTGACCAGCGACGGCGGCCTGACCGGAGTGACCCGGTTGATCCCGGCGCAGATTCGGAAGGCGACCTTCTCCAGGCGGGCCCCGCCGTCCCCCGCCTCGGCCAGCGCGTCGCGCAGCGAGATCGCCTCGCCGAAGTCGATCCGCACGTTGCCGATGCGCCGTAGCTGCGCGCGCATGTAGCCCGCCAGCCAGCCGATGCCCTCGGACCGCTTCTGCTTGCCCCGCTGCTCCTCGGCCATCGTCGCGACCTCTTGCAGCCGCGAGTAGTTGATCGAGACGGGGACCAGCATCACGTCCTCGGCGCGGCCCCGGTCCAGCGCCGTCACCAGATAGTGCAGCAGCCCGTACTTCGGCGGGCGCAGCTTGCCGGTCCGGGTGCGACCGCCCTCGATGTACCACTCGATGTTGAAGCGCTTGGCCACGAGATGGCCGAGGAACTCCCTCACCGCGAGCTTGTACACCGGGTCATCGCCGAAGCTCCGCCGGATGAAGATCACCCCGGCGCGCTTGCCCAGCGGCCCGATCGGCCAGAACGCCAGGTTGTTGCCGCCCAGCAGGTGGTTGCGCGGGAAGTCATTGGCGTGCAGCACCTCGGCCAGCACCAGCGGATCGGCGTAGCTGCGGTGCGTCGGCAGAAACACCAGCGCGTGCCGGCGGTTGAGCTCCCGCAGCCGCTCGAGTCCCTCGAGATCGACCTCGACGTCATAGGCCCGCACGTGCATCGGGCTGAGCAGCAGCCGGAACGCGTCGATGGCCACCGGGCTCTGGACGGTGGCCAGCTCCCTGAGGGCCGACGTCGCCTCCGCCATCACCGCCTCGAAGGGTCGCGCCGAGCGGTCGGCCAGCTTCTCGAGCTCGGCCCGGAACGCGGCGGTCGCGGTGATCTGCTCGGCCACCAGCCGCGGCACCTTGTAGCGGTCCCCGATGATTGCCCGGTCGGCGCGGTCGCAGGCGATCACCGCCTGCCGGGCGACGAAGGCACCGAACGCGCTCGGCGTGCCGTTGACGCCGGCCTGCTCGTGGAAGCGCCGTCGCAGTGCCGAGACCGTGGCCCCTTCGCCGGCCACGACGTGCACGCGGTCGGGCTCGCGCTCGGCGATCCGCGGCTGCAGCCGCGCGGGTGGGCGATGCGGGTTGGTCAACGCCAGCAGATCGGCAAACCGCATGCTGCGATCGCCGCCGCGATCACGCGGAACCCAGGTCACGCGTACCGGCACGACCTCCGGATCGCCCGCCTCCGAGAGGCGCTGCGCGAGCTCCGGATCCTCACGGTCGACCATCGCCGTCCCCGGATACTCGCGGCTCGCCCACTCCTCGATCAACCGCTGCTCGGTGGCACTGCGCGCCCGCACGAGCAGCAGCGCCGCGGACGGCTTGGCCTCGCTGGCGGCGGCGCCTGCCCGAACTCCCGTGGTCGCCTGGCTCACATGACAACAGTAGAGAATCCGCGCGAGCGGGTAAGCCTGTCAACCTCGGTCGAGGATCGCCCGTGCCGGTCGGGTGTTGAGGACCTGGTCCGCGGTTGCCCAGCCACGGCGCGCCGTCGCCACCGAAAGCTCCATGTTCCCGAGCCCGCGGACCGAATGCGCGTCG
>JALYXK010000171.1 GCA_030947145.1 Actinomycetota bacterium | reverse complement strand
AGCGAGACGGACATCGTGATCTGAGCCGTCGAAGCTGCCCGGATTGCGGCGATGCTGCTCGTGGCTGACGGACTCAGGGACGTGCTGCAAAAGCGATCCACCCATCGCCACGTTGATCAGCTGCATGCCGCGGCAGATCCCCAGCACGGGCACGTCGCGCTGCACCGCCCGCCGGGTCAGGGCCAGCTCGGACCGATCGCGCTCGGGAACAGTGCCGATCGTCTTGCGGTGCTGCTCGGCCCCGTAGAACGACGGCTCGATGTCACAACCTCCGGCCAGGATCAGCCCGTCGAGCAGATCGAGCAGTTGGTCGGGATCCTGAACCAGCCCCCGGTCCGGCGGGATCATCAGCGCGGTTCCGCCGGCGCGCTGGATCGCGGTCAGGTAGTCGGCCGGGAGCAGCACGGCTGGCTGGTCCCAGACGCCCCAGCGGGCGCGCTCCAGGGCGGCGCAGATGCCGATCAGGGGTCGCGGGCCGTTCACGGAGGTGAGCGTAGCGATGTGGATTGCGGGCAGCGTCAGCCGCGCAGGACGGCCCGCTGGACCTTGCCGCTGGCGGTCTTGGGCAGCTCCGTGGCGAAGTCGACGATCCGCGGGTATTTGTACGGGGCGGTCTCGGACTTGACGTGGTCCTGCAACTCCTTGACGAGATCCTGGCCCGGGGCGTAGCCATCGCGCAGCACGACGACCGCGCGCACGACCGCGCCGCGCTCGTCGTCCGGGGCGGCGACGACCGCCGCCTCGGCCACTGCCACGTGCGAGACGAGCGCCGACTCGACCTCGAACGGGCCGATCCGGTAGCCGGCCGAGATGATCACGTCATCGGCCCGCCCCTTGAAATAGAGATAGCCGTCATCGTCCTGGTCGACGCGATCGCCGGTGCGCCAGACGCCGTCCGCCGGGGCCGGCTGCTCGCCGTCGAGATACCGGAGGAAGAAGGTCGGGTCCGTGCTCGGGCGCGCGAGGACGAGTTCCCCCTCGTCGATCTCGAGCTCGATGCCCGGCAGCGGCTTGCCCATCGAGCCGGGGCGGGCGGGCGCTCCGAGCGGCATCCCGGTCAGCTGGCCGGTCTCGGTCTGCCCGTAGCCGTCCCGGATCTCCAGGCCGGTGGCCTCCTTGAAGGCGCGGAGCACCTCGGGATTGAGCGCCTCGCCGGCGGCCACCAGGCCGCGCAGCTCAGGCAGCGGCGAGATCTGGACGCGCTTGGCGATCACGCGGTATTCGGTCGGGGCCATGCAGAGGACGGCGACTCGCTCGGCGGCCAGGATCTCCAGGCGCTGCGCGGGGTCAAAGCGCCCGTCGTGCAGCAGCGCCGCGGCGCCCCGGAGCCACGGGGCGATGAACGCGTTGCGCGCCGACTTCGACCATCCGCTGGCCGCGGTGCACCAGACCAGGTCGCCGGGGCGCGCGTCGAGCCAGTGCTCGGCCTGCAGCGACTGACCGGGCAGGTAGCGCTGCCCGTGGACGATCCCGTTCGCCTCGCCGGTCGTGCCACTGGTGAACGTGATCAGGCACGGATCGCAGGGGTCAAGCTCCCGGGCGGGCGCCGGCTCGGCGGCGAACAGCGACTCGTCGGGGATCGCCAGCACCGGGCACTGCGGGTCGGCGCCCTGCAGCTCGGCTTGGTTGCGCTCGTCCGCGACGATCAGCTTCGGGTCGGCGGCGGCGAGTCGTGCCCTGAGGTCCTTCACGCGCAGCTGCTCGTTGCACGGCAGCGCGACGGCGCCGATCCGAAAGCAGGCGACCATCGTCAGCACCCACTCGGGTCGGTTACCGATCAGCGTCAGCACCACCTCGCCGCGACCGACGCCTCGTCGTGCGAGCTCCCCGGCGAGCCGGGCGCTGCGGTCCGAGACCTCGCCGAAGGACCATTCGCGCCGCTCGCCGTGGCGGGACAGGGCGACCAGCGCGCGTCGCTCCGGCGGGGCCGCATCGACTATGTCCCGGGCGAAATTCACGGCCGCGGCAGTTTCGCAGGATGGCGGTTGGTAGGCTCGGGGCATGGGTCTGATGAGTGGCAGCGGACCGCTCGGCCGCAAGCCGGCGGGAACGTTCAACTTCGAGCCGCCCGCGCCGGGGTGGGCTCTGTACCTCGAGCCATCCCCGAAGCGGATCCGCGTGGTCGTGGCCGGGGAGACCGTCGCCGACAGCTGTCGGGCGATGCTGCTCCACGAGTCCGGGCAGCAGCCGATCTACTACTTCCCGCCGCAGGACGTGCGGGCGGACCTGCTGGAGTCGAGCGACCGCCACACCCACTGCCCGAAGAAGGGCGACGCCTCCTATCGCACGATCCGGGTCGGCGAGCAGGTCATCGATGCGGGCGCCTGGTACTACCCCCAGCCGCTCGACGGGGCGCCCCCGATCAAGGACCTGATCGCGTTCTACTGGAATCGCATGGACCACTGGTTCGAGGAGGACGAGGAGGTCCTCGGCCACCCCCGCGACCCCTACCACCGCATCGACGTCATCTCCACCACCCGGGCCATCCGGATCTCCCTCGAGGGCGAGTTGCTGGCCGAGACCGACCGGGCTCTGGCGCTGTTCGAGTCGAACCTGCCGACCCGCTGGTACCTCCCGCGCGAGGACGTCCGGGTCGAGCTCGAGCCGAGCGACACGGTCACCCGCTGCCCGTACAAAGGGACCGCCGGGTACCACTCGGTCAAGCGGGCCGGCGGTGAGCTCGGCAAGGACCTGCTCTGGTTCTACGAGGAGCCGTTTCCCGAAGCCAGCCGGATCGCCGGGATGGTCTGCTTCCTCAACGAGCAGCTCGACATAGAGCTCGACGGCGAGCTGCAGGAGCGCCCGGCCTCGCCCTGGAGCACCGGCGTGAAGTCCGACCCGGCCGCCCAGAACGCCGCGCCGGCGCAGACGCGCGGCTAAGCCGCCCGCCGCCCCCGGCGGGCGAAGATCTGGCGCAGGCGCGCGGCTTCGCGGTCCGGCTTCCCGGTCAGTCGCTCCCAGGTGATCCTGACCGTGGCCAGGTCCAGCCCGACCATGTCGGCGTCGCGGTCGCGATCGCTCTCGAAGGCTCGGCGGTCGTGGTGAAACCCCCAGCCGTCGAGCTCCACGATCAGCCGGGCCTCGACGAACAACGCGTCGACGAGGTATCCGGCGACGAAGGTGTTGACCAGCGGGCGGGGAAAGCCGTAGCGCTCGCAGAACTCGAGGAACCGGTCCTCGAACATCGATCGGGTTGGTCCGTCGTCGACGTCGATGAAGGGTCCCAGCAGCTTGGCTCCGAGGTGGGTCGGCAAGCGGTGGCGGACGTCCTCCAGGCTCGAGCGGGTGAGGAAGGGAGTCAGCAGCGCGTCGTTGACGACTCGGGTCAGGGTGCCTTCGCGTTGGAGTGTGGGCGCGCAGTCGAGCAGTGTGCGCGCCGGGCTGGTCACCGGGATCCCGTAATGCCGGCGAATGTCTCGAGGCGTGAGCGAGCGTGAGCGGTGCACGATGATGCCCGCGGGGCGGCGGTCCCCGGAGACGGTGACGTGGAAGCTGGGCGGCCAGTGCTTGACGAAGCCCCACAGGGCGTTCCCCGCGGCGTGACTGAGCGCGCCGCGGTTCCCACAGGCGAGCACGGCGGCCGACGCCCGTTCGTAGTGCGTGCTCGGTGGTTTGCCGACGGCGTAGACGCCTCGATGAACGCGAAACAAGCGTCCGGCTCTGACGCGATGCGCGATCGCCTCGTCGTTCAGGCCCAGCGTGAGCAGCTGCAGACGAGAGACGTTGCCTTGCTGGCGCGACGCGAGGCGGGCAATCGCGACGTCAACCGGGTCCGGCACCTTCCGCCGCCTTGCCGAGGGCGTGGGATATATCCCTACCCATACCTGAGATATCGCCCGACACCCCGTCCAGGATGGCTCAGCGAGCGCTGCCGCGCTCGGAATGTTGCAAACAATTGACGTATTCTCGGGTCCTAGACCGACTTAGGAGCGCCGAGAACACCCATGGCAATCGCGACCCCGTACAACGAGAAGACCGACGAGCAGAAGGCGATCTGCGAGATGGTCCACCAGTTCGCCGATGAGCAGATCATCCCGAACGCCGAGCACTACGACCACGAGGACTCCTTCCCCGAGCCGATCGTC
>JALYXK010000168.1 GCA_030947145.1 Actinomycetota bacterium | reverse complement strand
CCTTCTGCACGCTCACCTGTTGATCAAGCGCGAAGCCGACCAGCAGGGCCATCGGATCTTCGGCGATCAGCGTGTTGGCCGGCTCTGACTCGGTGAAATGCAGTTGGTCTGGCATGCCGAGATCGTATCGCGACGATCAGGCGGAGTTCGCTTCCCGGCCGGCCGGTTGCGGGCCGAATTCCTTCGCGCAGGCGACCATTAGCTTGGGCAGGAGCACGGCGTTGGGCACATCGGTCCCGAGATCGACCACGGTTTTGTCGTTACGGCGCGGGCTGGATACGATCACCTTGATCCTCCCGACGGCGTAGATCGTCCGGCCATGCGCCGACCACGGGAACTCCTTCTGCCTGAAGGGACCACGCCACGCGAAGCCGCTGCGGCGCAATTCGAGCCGGCCGACCGACACGGTCTCGCCCGATCGCAGGCGGGCCAGTGCCTTCTCCCTGAGCCGGGGCTCGATCGCCTGCTGGGAGATCGCCACGAGGTTCGCCCACGCGGTCTGCTTCTCCTCGGCCTTGACGCGGGCGCCGTCGAGGTCCACCAGCCGGCGCGAATCGGCGAGTTCGATCTCGAAACGGCGGCGCACATGGGTGGTGGTTTGGGTGGCGCGGAAGATGTTCTTGACATAGGCCACGCTGGTCACCGCGTCGAACTCGAACACGTCTCCGTCGATCCGCAGACACCCGTCGGTCAGCGCGATCTCGGGAATCTCAGGCATCGCCCGTTTCGGGCAGGAGTTGGGTGTCGATGTAGTGCTGGGCGACTCGCTTGGGGGCACGCGAGAGCCACGCCTCGATTATCAGTTCCTCGAGCACGTCGAGGGCAATCCGCTCCAGGCGGGTCAGGATCGCCGCGTACCCGACGAAGTGCGGCGTGGTGAAGAACACCTCCGGGTCGTCGGCAAGCAGCGCCTCCTTGGCCCCCAGGTGCTCCACCCGCGCGCCGAGGATCGGTCCGATCGGCGCCGCATCGCCGAGGGCCCGAAGGTCAGCGGGGCGAAGCGGGCGCTCCCACACGAACAGCTTCTCGCGCACCCGCCACGAGGGAAGCCCGTGCAAGGGACGCTCGCTGGTCTCCGGCAACCCGAGGGCGATTTGGCGCACGTCGTCCCAGCTGGCCATGGGAAGGGAGTCTAGGAGCGGTGCACTAGCTTGTCGGCCATGACATCGATCTTTCGAATGGTCTGCACCCCCGCAGTGCTGGCCGGGGCGCCCAAGGGGTGGGCCGCCGAGACGCTGCGCGAGGGCGAAGTGGCGATGCTGGTCGACGGCGGGGGGCTCGAGGCGATCAACGCGGCCGCCCACACGCTGGACCTGGTCACGATCTCGATCGTGCGCCGGGAGCAAAGCGCAACCGTGCAGGAGCAGACGGTGATCGCCTACGCGGGGTCCTTGCCGTTGGTCTGGGTGGCCGGCGGGTTCAGCGACTCGGCGCGGGCCTGGGCGCGCGAGCGAGGTCCGATGACACTGCTGGTCCAAGCCGATGCTGAACTGCCTGATCCTGAGCGGGCTCGCATCGGCCGGTTCGTCGCCTTGCTGGGCCGCCAGACCGAGTAGGCCGTTTCAGCCGGCCGCAGTCGGCTGGGTGCCTCGGACTCGCCCAGGTGCGCGCTCCAGCGCTCCTCGATCTTGCCGAAATGCCAGACCGCGAGCGCGATCGCCCAAGTCGCGACGAACATGCCGACGGTCACGAACCCGAGCAGGTTCATGTCGATGTTCTCAAACCAGTTCCAGAACCAGCCCGAGAGGTTCAGGTGCTGCGCCAGCAGGCCGCCGAGCTCGATCGTCCCGATCACCAGGGCGATGGCCACCGACAGCCCGGTGATGGTGATGTTGTAGAAGACCTTGCGCACCGGCTTGGAAAAGGCCCAGCCATAGGCGAAGTTCATGAACGAGCCGTCGATCGAGTCCAGCAGCGACATCCCGGCGGCGAACAGGATCGGCAGGCACAGCACCGCGTACCAGGGCAATCCGGCCGCGCCGGCGCTGCCGGCGATCACCAGCAGCGCCACCTCGGTGGCCGTGTCGAAGCCCAGCCCGAACAGGGCGCCGATCGGATACATCTGCTGGGGCTTGGTCACCGTCCGGGTGAGGCGCCCGAAGAACCGGTTCATCAGGCCGCGGCTGCTCAGTTGCTCCTCCAGCGCCGCCTCGTCGAACCGACCGCTCTTCAGCTCGCGAAAGACCTTGAGGATCCCGAACAGGATCACCAGGTTGAGCGCGGCGATCAAGTAGAGGAAGGACCCGGACACGGTGGTGCCGACCCAACCGGTCACCTGATGCAGGCTCGAGCCGCCGTGCTTGACGGGGCCATCGAGCGCGCGGACGCCGACCGAGATCAGGAACGCGAGTCCGAACACGATCGACGAGTGGCCGAGCGAGAACCAGAACCCGACGCTCAGGGGCCGCTTTCCCTCGCTCATCAGCTTCCGCGTCGTGTTGTCGATCGCCGAGATGTGATCGGCGTCGAACGCGTGGCGCATCCCCAACGTGTAGGCGGTCAGGCCGATGCCGATCGTGAATGTCCCCGACGCGCCGAGGTGGTAGTGATGAGGCGCGACCAGCGCGAACAAGCTCACGAACCCGAAGACGTGCAACCCGCCGACGACCGACAACATCATCAGCAGCGTTTTGCGCTGCCCACGGTCCAGCGAATCCCAGAGCACCGTCGGCGAACGTACGCCGAGCCGCTCACGACTGCAACTCGTTCGCGGTACGCGGTAACCGCGATTACCCGGGTGGGGGGATCACCCCCCCACCCCTTTGAGGATCAGGGTCTGGTACGGGCCAGTGGCCTGCAGGTGGAAACCGACGGCGAACACCGTGGAGGTCCCGGGCAGCGCGCCCACCCCCTGCAGCAGATTGTCGGAGGCTCCCACGTTGGGGCTGCTCTGCACAGCCACGGCTGCGCCGTTCCAGCGCTCCACGAGCGTCCGGGCGATGGGAATCGAACCGCTCGTGTTGTTATCGGAGCCGACCATGGTCACCGAGCCCGAGGCGGTGGCCGCCACTGCGCTCAGTGTGTCCTCGTCGCCCAGGTTCGGCGTGCTGACGGTGGCCCAGTTGGTGCCGTTCCAGTGCAGAGCGAGCGTGCGTGTGCCCGGGGGCACGCCGGTGGCGGTCTCAGAGAGACCCTTCTGCCCCACCGCCCAGAGATCGTGGGTGGAGACTCCGCCGACGGCGCGCAGGAGGTTCTGGTTCGGATCCGGACTCGGTGACGGGATCGCCGACCAGGCCGCCCCGTTCCAATGCAGAATCAGGGTTTGCGCCTGGCTCGAGGTCGAGCTGCCGTGATCGCCGACCAGCCAGACATCACTGGGGCTGAACGCCTTTACGCCGCCGATCGTCTCGCCCGTCCCCACCAGTGGGATCGAGACCGGCGACCAGGCCGTCCCGTTGTATCGCAGGACGATCGCCTTCCCGTGACCGTCATCACCGGTCGTCCACACATCACTGCGGGAGTCGGCGCTGATCGCCCGCAGCGAGCCGGTCAGCCCGGCGGGCGGGGCCACCGTAGACCAGCTCGAACCGGTCCAGTGCAAGAGCAGAGGGGTTCCGGTGCGGAAGCCGGTCTGCTTGACAGAGCCCACAGCCCACGCGTCGGTACTCGAGATCGAGCCGACCGCGTTCAGGACGTCGTCGTGCAGAGTGGAGTCGGGACTGGCGACGATCGACCAGGCCGTCCCGTTCCAGTGCTCGGTCAGCGTGCCGAGGCCCGAGTGACGGGCCGAGCAGCACAGCGAGCCCACGGCCCAGGCATCGGCGGCGGAAGTCGCGCTGATGCCGTTCAGCAGATTGTTGCCGGCGAACGCGTTCGGGCTGGGAACCTGCGTGTAGGCAGCCGCAGCGACGGCCGGCGTGCCGAGCGCGATGGTGGCCGCAGCCAGCACCGCGCGAGAGATGCTCCCCGGAAACATCTTCCCTCCTCATAGTGGTTTGCCCACAAGGACACCGCCCGGTGGAAGAACCTTCCCCACCGCGCCGCGCCGGCCGGAAAAGTTCTTCCACCCGGGTCGGTCTCGGCGTCAGCATCGTCGCCCGAACCGAGCGAGGAGACACGCTATGAAGCGATTTCGGCCGATCACGATCGTGGCCGTCGGCCTTCTGGTCCTCACGGCCTTCGCGGCTCCCGCCGGCGCGAAGGCGCGCGCGAGCTCGCCGGCATCGCGATCGGGTGCCCGAGCCGCCTTCCTCGGCTACCACGATCCCCTGTGCCAGAGTGCCAACTCCCTGTGCTCAGATGTCTATGACGCTCCCGGCGGCGAGTACTCGGGCCACGACGAGCCTTCCCTCGAGTTCAATCCGACGTCCGCGGCTCGGGCAACGACATGACCTACACGGTCACGTTGCCAAAGGATCCGAGCACGCTCCCCACCGAGAACGGGGACGGCGCGACCTGGAACTTCCAGCTGCGGCCGACCTTCTGGTTCGGTCTGACCCTGTGCGACACGGCCTCGGCTCCCGAGTTCACCAAGACCTGTGAGCGGGACTCCGACGCGAACGACCTCGTCGGCACCAACCCCACGGCCCCGGACTACATCGGCAAGCACCCCGGCAACGCCTACATGGAGCTGCAGTTCTATGGGCCGGGCTACGTGCCCCAGTTCGAGGGGTTCGGCTGCACCGCGACGCAGTACTGCGCGGCCATGACGATCGACAGCCGGACGGTCGACCAGAACACCGGGATCGAGAACACGGCAGCCTGCAGTAACTACGTCCTCGGTGGTCCGGAGCCGATCAACTGGGCCTACGTCACCAAGAGCGGACGCTCGCAGGCGCCGGCCAGCCCGTTCTTCACCGGGACGTTCACCGCCCCCAACTTCAGCGCGGTCAATCCCAATCTGGATAAAGACCTGCTGATGAAGCCCGGGGACCGCATCCGCATCCACATGCACGACACCCCGGCCGGATTCCGGACGGACCTCGTCGATCTCACGACCGGTAAGAGCGGTTCGATGACCGCCTCGGTGGCCAACGGATTCGCTCACATCCTCTACACGCCGACTTCGAACGAGTGTCATCAGGCGCCGTACGCCTTCCATCCCGAGTACTCCACCGCCAATCCTCGGGGAAACACGTGGTCGGCGCACACCTACAACGTGGCGATGTCCGACGAGATCGGGCATTTCGAGAACTGCCTGAAGCTCAACGCGGAACTCAACTGCGTGAAGCCCGGCCGCCAGGACGCGGGCGGACTGGACGAGGACGACGCGCATCACTTCTGCGTCCCCGGCACCGACTCCACCCTGGTCCACATCGACGGCTGCTTGAGCGCTGACGCGGATTGGGACTCGCAGGCGTATTTGGAGGACTGGCCGGGCAGCAACCCCAATCCCTTGGTCGACCGCCGGCTGCACCCATCGCCGCTGCTGTTCACCAGCCCGGTGACCGGCGCGGCGACCAACTACCAGACGATCGCGTTCGAGACCGATCTGCCCCGCATCGAGGCGCCTGATTCGCAGGACAAGCCGCCGTTCTGCGAGCGATCGACGGGCGCGAACTGCGTGAACCCGCCCAACGGCGCAAAGTTCTACCCGTTCTTCACCACGGGAATGCAGGAGGGGACGTGCATCTGGCAGGAAGGTGGCAACTACATCCCGGGAACCACCAACCACTTCGGCGGGAGCTCGAAGACGGAGTTCGGGCCGCTGCTGCAGACGGTGTATCCGAGCGCCGGATTCACCACCGTGCTCAGATACAACAACTTCAACAGCGGCGACAAATCGAACCCGTGTCGGCTGGGTTCGGGGTCGTCGTCGCGGAGGCGATGACCCGCGGCGGGCCGGTCCAGGTTTAGCCGCAGCCCGGACGCTCGGAAGACGTTGAGCCGGTGAACGCGAGCACGGCGACCGCGAGTCTCGAATGTGACACCACGCCCAGCGCCCTCCTTGCGCTGATCGGCGACCCGCGTCAGATCCCGCGCTGGGCTCCCGCGTTCGCCGACACGGTGACCGGAGGCGCGTCCTCGGGATGGCTGGTGAGCAAGAACGGTCAAACGTTCGCCTTGCGGGTCCTGGCCCGACCGGAAGCGGGCACGGTCGATTACCTCCGCGAGATTGCCCCGGGCGACGAGGGAGGCGCCTATCTGCGCGTCGTCCCCCGGATCGGCGGTGGCAGCGTAGTCGTGATCACGGTGCCCGTCCCGTCCGGCGGCGATCCCGCGGCCGTCGCGGAGACCCTCGGCGAAGAACTGATCGCCATGGCCCGGCTCGCGGACAGCGCCTCACGGCGGCTGGCGTAGATGGCGCGCATGCGCCGGAGGTGACGATCGAAGCGGCAAGCTCGATCAGCGTCGCCAGCGCGAGCTGATCGAGCGTCGGTGAGCCGCGATCGCTGCCTCCTAGTGGTGCGTCCCAGTTTTAGCTAGCGATTGCATTCGAGGGTTACCCGGCCGCGGCGGACTTTCTCGAGGATCTTGTCTGTGGTGGCGGTCCATGTGAATGGTTCGGGGTTCTGGTTGTGGGTGGCGAGGTAGGTCTCGATCGCGGCGATCAGATCAGGGACGCTGTGGAAGATGCCGCGGCGGATCGCTTTGTCGCTGAGCTGGCCGAAGAAGATCTCGACCATGTTCAGCCATGAGCTGGAGGTCGGGGTGAAGTGCAGCTCGAACCGCGGGTGCTTGGCCAGCCACTTCTTGACGTTGGGGTGGTTGTGGGTCGCGTAGTTGTCGAGGATCAGGTGCACCTTCAGCCGCTTCGGGACCTCGCTATCGATGGTCCCCAGGAACTTCAGGAACTCGGTGTGCCGGTGGCGCGGAAGGCACTGGCCGATCACCGAACCGGTCAGAACATCCAGCGCGGCGAACAACGTGGTGGTCCCGTTGCGCTTGTAGTCGTGGGTCATCGTCCCCGCCCGGCCGGGTTTCATCGGCAGCGACGGCTGGGTGCGATCCAACGCTTGGATCTGAGACTTCTCGTCCATGCATAGGACCACGGCCTTCTCCGGGGGGTTTAAGTAGAGACCGACGAGATCGACGAGCTTCTCCTCGAACCTGGGGTCGTTAGAGAGCTTGAACGTCTCGACGCGGTGCGGCTTGATCCCGCGCGCTGACCAGATCCGCTGCACCGTCGAGGACCCCACCCGGGCCCGCTTGGCCATCGTTCGGCAGCTCCAATGCGTCTCGCCGGGCGGGGTCTCATGCAACGTCAAGCGCACGATCTCCTCCACCTTCGCATGCGGGATCGACGGCCGACGGCCCCGCCCCGGTCGAACCGCGGAGAACTCCTTCAGCCCACCCTCACTAAACCGCTCGCGCCACGCCTTCACCGTCATCGGCGCGACCCCAACCTCTTTCGCGATCCGCGTGTTCGCGAAGCCGTCAGCGGCCATCAACAACACCCGAGCGCGCTGGACATCGCGGTGCGGTGCGGTCTGCGATCGGATCGACTTCTCAAGCACCGATCGTTGCTGATCTGTGACCGGCAGCGGGGCAGTAGGAGAGCGCATGACTCATCCTACCGCAATCCCTAACTATTTGCGGGACGCTCCACTAGGACGGTGTCTTCGTGGGTTTCCCGGGTGAGTGCGTTCATGATGCGGGCTTGCGCGATCCCGAGCATGGCGCCGGTGATCCCGAATCCGCCGCCGATGAACCCGCCGCCGGTGGTTGTGTGTCTGGTCCAGGT
>JALYXK010000128.1 GCA_030947145.1 Actinomycetota bacterium | reverse complement strand
CCGCCAGCAGCTCGATCAGCTCGCGGTCGCCGAGGTCGAACGTCGCGGCTCCCTGCTTCTCGGTCAGATAGAACGCCCCGATCACCTCGCCGCGGGCCACGATCGGCACGCCCAGGAACGAGCGCATATCCGGGTGCTCGCGTGGCCACCAGCCGCGAAACCGCGGATCTTTGTGGATGTCGTCGGTCAGGTATGGGGCGGAGCCCGCCAGCATCGCCCCCAGCATCCCGTGCGTGCGCGGCAGGGGACCCATCGCGGCGATCAGCTCGTCGTCCATGCCGGCCACCAGGAAACGCCGGAAGCCGCCCTCCCCGTCCGGGATCCCCAACGCGGCGTAGCGGGCCCCGGCCAACTCCCGGGCGCGATCGACCAGACGCTGGAGGACCTCCTCTACCGACAGCTGGGAGGCGACGGCGAGCACCGCGTCGCTGACTGCCCTCAGCGCAGGGTTCAGGCTCTCGGCCACGAGCGAGACGTTATACCGGCGGGCCGGCGCCGAAGCGCGCCGGGAACCCACCCGGTAGCTTCTCCGTCGATGCCCAAGCTCTGGATTTACCTGCAAGGCGCGATCGTCGTGTTCGTGCTCGCGGGAATCGTGATCGCGATCGTCCGGCTGGCCTGAATCCGGTGTTCGCCTCGATCGTCGTGGGAACCGACGGCTCGGACACCGCCAAGACGGCGGTCAGGTACGCGATCGATCTGGCCCGCGAGCTGGGGGCCCGGCTGCAGATCGTCAGCGCCTACGAGCCCGTCGCGGACCAGCGCCTACGCAACGACCGCCTCGACGCCCCCGAGGACCTGCAGTGGATGATCAACCTGCGCGAGGATGTCCTGGCTCAGCTCGAGGAGGCCAAGGAGGACGCCACGATCGCCGGCGTCACGAAGGTCGAGACCTTCGCGCGGCAGGGCGACGCCGCCGACGCGATCCTCGACGTGGCCGAGGAGCAGCGCTCGGATCTGATCGTCGTGGGCAACCGCGGGATGACCGGAGCCAAGCGCTTCCTGCTGGGGTCGGTGCCCAACAAGGTCTCCCACCACGCGCCCTGCTCCGTGCTGATCGTGCGGACGACCTAGGGCATCAGGCCGGCGGCGCGGTGGCCGCAGCCGCGTCGAGCAGGCCGTAGCCGTAGTCGGCGTTGGGCTTGCTCCCGCCGAGCGTCTGCGCGGTCTGCTCGAGCCGGGCCAGCACCTGATCGGGAGACGGGTGCCGACCGAGAACGCCGCTGGCGATCACCAGCGCCGCCGTGGCCGAGACGTGAGGCGCCGACATCGAGGTTCCGTACCAGCCGCCGGGCAAACCGAAATGGCCCGGGTTGGCGCCGTCGTAAATCGTCATCTGGGAGATGTCGGGCAGCGTCCGGTAGGGCTTGCAGTTGGGATCGGAGACCAGGCTCGAGTCATCGCCGCCGCCGGGGGCGACGAGGTCAAGCCGGGTGCCGGTGTTGGAGTACGAGGCGAGGCAGCGATCGATCGTTGTCGCGCCGACCGAGATCACCTGTGACGCCCGGGCCGGATAAGCGATCTGTGGGTCTCCGTCGTTGCCGGAGGCCGCCACCACCACCACGCCGTGCCGATGCGCGTAGCGCAGCGCCGCGATGATGTCGGGGATGTCGGAAGAGCCGACGTCGAGTCCGAACTCGATGCTCAGGTTGATCACGTTGGCGCCGTGGGCGACCGCGTAACGGAGGCCGCGCGCGATCGTGGCCGCGTCACCGTTGCCCTGGGCGTCGAGGATCCGCACCGGCATGATCGAGGCGCCGTAGGCGAGCCCGGTGACTCCGATCCCGTTGTTGGTCGACTCGGCGACCGTGCCCGCGACGAACGTGCCGTGTCCCTCGCGGTCGAGCGGGTAGGGGGTGTGGGAGACGAAGTCGTAGGGGTCGACGAAGCGGGTGCGCCCGAAATCCGGGGAGCGCCGGAACTGATGCCAGTTGCGGTAGGCCACCCCCGTATCGAGGACGGCGACCACGGTGCCGGCGCCGCCGGGATGGTGATCGGCAATCAGGTTCGTCCACGCTCCGGGGGCATTGACTCCCGCCGTCGCCAGGAAGTTCCATTGCAACCGCGCCCACCCGCGGGCCACGTGTCCCCGCCCCGGGTCGTCCGGCACCCACGAGCCGGCGGCGTGGGCGAGGTAGTCCGGAACCGCGTAGGCGACCTCGGGCAGCCGGCGCAGTCGCGCGATCGCCGCGGAGACGCCAAGTCCCTTCGGGAGCCGCAGCACGCTCTCACCCGACACGGGGGCGTCCCCGGCCGCGACCCGGACGCCCATCCGCCGGCTGAGGTTCGCCACCTCCGAGGGCGCCGGCGCCTTGTGATAGCCGACGATCACCCGGCCCGGCACGTAATCGGCCGCGTGCGCCGTCCCGGCCAGCCATCCGGCGCCGAGCAGCAGCCCGGCCGCGAACGCGGCCCAGATGGCCAGAAGTCGACGAATGGGAAGGATCTGATTCATGGGTTCGACATCTCGAGGATTAGCGGGTGCGCGCTCGACACGGTTAAGACATCATCGCGTAGGCGAAAGTTTCCCTGCTGGACCGAAGTTTTACGCCGGTTCGACATTTGAATTCGCACTTCTTCCCTCGCGACGGATACTTCATGCGCCTGGCCCTGCGCGAGGCCGCGCGTGCCCCGGAGCACGAAGATGTGCCGATCGGGGCGATCGTGGTCAAAGATGGTGAACTAATCGGCAGCGGCCACAACGAGCGCGAGCTCCGAGCCGACCCGACCGCCCACGCCGAGGTGATCGCCCTCCGCGAGGCCGCCCGGACGCTCGGCAGCTGGCGGGTGCTGGACGCGGTCATGTACGTGACCCTTGAGCCCTGCGCGATGTGCGCCGGCGCGATCATCCTCTCCCGGCTGCCTCGGGTGGTCTTCGCCGCCGAGGACCCGAAGGCCGGCGCGGCGGGCAGCGTGCTGAACGTCCTCGACGTCCCCCAGCTCAACCATCGCCCGCAGGTGGTGGGCGGCCTGCTGGCCGAGGACTCGGCCGACCTGCTGCGGTCGTTCTTCTCAACTCGCCGCGGCTAGCGGCGCGATCTCGGATGGTGGTCTATTTTGTCGAAGTCGCCTGGAGAGGTGGCAGAGCGGTTGAATGCGCCGGTCTCGAAAACCGGTATGGGCGTTTCCGTCCATCGGGGGTTCGAATCCCCCCCTCTCCGTT
>JALYXK010000107.1 GCA_030947145.1 Actinomycetota bacterium | reverse complement strand
CAACCCGTTGAGCGACCCGAACACCACCTGCCAGAACGGCGCCGGGGTGCGCGTCTCGTGCACGTCCCCGATCGACTCGGGCAACCCGAACACCTTCTACCTGCACGACTGGCCGGCCACCAGCAGCACCCACTCCATCGAGAACCCTCCACCCCCGAACGCGACGATTTGTGGAGGCCGTGTCCGCATACGCGGAACCCAAGCCGCACCGGAGGCCCGGCCATTGGCCCGGCGGCCAGATGTGCGTGGGTCCGATGATGTCGACCGGATAGGCGCCGGCGATGAAACGCCTGGAGATCCGCAGGCCCGAGGCGATGGCTCAGGCGGCTTGCCGGTTCGCGGGATCGGCCCGCTGGCCGCTGATTGCCTGTGCGTAGCTATCGCCGAGCTGCCCGAGCGAGCTTTCCCAGGAGCGCTTGCGTACGGCCGCCAGCCCACCAGTGGCCAGCCGCTGGCGGATTGCCCCGCGCCGCGCCAGACCGCTCAGCGCGTTGGCGAGCGCTTCGGGCTCGGACGCCACCAGGCAGCCGCTGCGTCCGTCCTCGATCAGCTCGGCCGGACCCCCTGCGTCGACGGCGAGCACCGGGAGGCCACTCGCCTGAGCCTCGAGGATCACCTGGCCGAAGGTGTCGGTGCTGCTGGCGAACATGAATAAGTCGGCGCTGGCGTAGGTGCGGGCGAGCTCGTCGCCATCCACCCAGTTGAGGAAGGTCGCCGCCCGACCGAGCCGGCGACGCAACGATTCCTCCTCCGGTCCGTTGCCGGCCAGCACCAGGTGCAGTCGCGGGTCCTGCTTGCGAGCGATCAGGAACGCCTCGGCGAGCAGGTCGACGCCCTTCTCGCGGCTAAGTCGACCAACGTAGAGCACCCGGAAGCCCGGGGGCAGGAGATCCGGCCAAGAGCGGCCTGGGTGAAAACGCTCGAGATCGACGCCCGGCTCCCAGCGCAGCACGCGCTCGGCGGCGACGCCGAGGGTGGCCAGCGAGAGGTCGGCGGCGTGGCTGGGAGAGAGAACGACGCTGCAAGGACCGTAGAACGCGACCATCACAGACCGCACGATCTCCTCAACGCGAGCGTCGCCCGAGCGGAGCCGAGCATAGGTCTGCAGCTCAGTGTGGTAACTGGCGAGCAGCGGCAGGCCGATCACCCGTGCGAACATGGCGGCGGCGATCCCGGCGGGTCCGGGTGCACAGACGTGAACAAGGTCGTAATGGCGTTCGGTGAGCGCCTCCGCCACCGCGAACAGGTTCGGAACCCCGAGCTGCAGGCCCGGATAGAACGGAAGCTCGACCTCGGCGACCGCCGCCAGCCGGCGATCGACGTTGGCGTCGGTGCCGATCACGTCGACCTCGTAGCCCGGGATACCGCGATCGCGCAGCTGAGTCAGCGTGTGGGTTACTCCGTGCACAGCGGCGACGCCGTCGGCGACGACGGCCACTCGCACAGGATCCCCATCGCGGGCTATCAGTTTGGCCTGCTCGCGGGCCAGGAAGGCTGCAGCCGGGATGTACGGCACGGCGGGTACGCATGCCGAGAACAGCGTTGCTGCTGCCTGCGCCAGGCCACCCGTGCCGCCGGTCGCGAGCAGTTCTTCTATTGCCACTGTCAGCTTGCGCTCGTGGAGCCTGCGAGCACGTCGCTCGAGACCGGAGTGGCTGAAGTCCTCGGCCTGGAGGGCGTTCAGCAGGCCGCCGCCGTCGGGCGCTAGGTCCATCTCCGCGAGCCAAGATCGGAGCAGTCGCCGGCCGTCCTCTGGAGCGAGCCCGGAGCCGGCCCTGCCGTGGCGAGCGTCGCCCTCGCGCAGGATCCGCTCGGCCAGCTCGAGCACGATCCGGGGGTCCGGCGCGGAGGACTCCGCCGGCGAGTGAGCCGACCCCAGCGTGCGCGCCCCGAGCGCGAGCGCGGTGTGAGCCCACTTGGCCGCGCTCCCCTGCTGGCCGTACGGGGCGACGCGTCCGGCGCGGATATGTTGCAGGAACTCTGCAGGCGTCGTTGCCGCCGGGGCCTCCGTGTAGGTTCGGCCGATGTCGACGCCCCCGTGGTCATCGGATCCCCCGACCGCGATCCCGCCATGCGTGTCGATGTAGATTGCCGCCGGCGCGTTCAGCTCGCGCGCGCGGGAGCCGTTGAGCGTCTCCCAGACCGGGAAGAGCCGCGCGAGCGTCCGGCGGTGCTCAGGAGTGAGCGGCGCGGCAACATGAAAGAACGGATGCGCCAAGGCGCAGGCGATCTGTCGCTCGTGCAGATATTCAGCGCACGCGACAACATCCCCGCTGAAGCGTTTCAGCCACTCGTGATCCTCCGGTGTGATCCCGAAACACAGGACATGGACGGCGGCGCGCGAGCCCGCGAACCAAGCGGTCAGTTCCTCCGAGACGAACACATCAGGTTCGTCGGCTAGTTCGAGTACCCCAGCGATCGTGTCGTGGTCGGTGATCGTCACGAAGTCCATTCCGCGCCGCTTGGCGAGCTCGTAGACCTCGCGCGG
>JALYXK010000093.1 GCA_030947145.1 Actinomycetota bacterium | reverse complement strand
CACCCGCAGCAGCTGCAGAGCCTGATCACTGACTTCAACACGACGGCGAACTCGTTTGCCCGACGGAGCACGGCGCTGGCCGCTGCCGTCGCCGAGCTTCCTCGCACGCTGGCCACCGCCACCCCGGCCTTCAACGCGCTGAACGCAGCGTTCCCGCCGCTGCGGGCGCTGGCGCGCACGCTGGTGCCAGGCGTCATCTCGACCGGCCCGGCGATCGACGTGAGCCTGCCGTTCATCGAACAGCTTCGGCGGCTGGTGCAACCGTCGGAGCTGCGGGGTCTGCCCTCCGACCTCTCGGTCACCGTGCCGGCGCTGGCCAGGCTGGCCCAGACCACGATTCCCTTCATGAAGAATGGTGTTCGCCCGGCGGCCAGTTGCGTCTCGAACATCATCTACCCCTGGTCGCGGCTGACGCTCAACGACCACACGCTCAGCGGCACCCCGGGCTTCGCGCTGCGTCCGGTCTACGTCGAGGCGGTCGACTTCCTGCCGGGACTGGCCGGCGAGTCCCGCACGTTCGACGCCAACGGCCCCTACATCCGCGTGCTGGGCAACGGCGGGAGCTTGACCTACTCCCTGCAGCCCGGGCTCTTCGGCCAGTCGCTGGCGCCGATCAGCTCGGTGCAGCCCCAGCTTCCACCCGGCGGAAACCGGCCGCCGCTGCAATCGCACGTCCCGTGTGAGACCCAGGCGCCGATCACCGACCTCTCGGCGCCCGCCGGTCCGCCGCTGAAGCAGGCGGCGACCGACCTCTCCTCCCCCGGCGCCGCCCTGCGCTGGAAGTCGGCGGCTCAGGCCACGGTTGGGCTGGTGAAGGACAGCGCCAAGCAGCAGGGCACCGCGGTCACGCTCGCCCCGTCGGTCAAACAGGCGCTGAAGTAGATGAAACGCGCGATCAAGAACCACAGCACCGACTTCGCGGCGATTCTGGCCCTGCTGGTCCTCTCGGTGGCGGTGTCCGGCTACGTGCTCAGCCATGAGCGCCTGCGCTTCCCGTTCATTCAGTCCTCGCCGTTCACGATCAACGCCGAGTTCCAGACGGCACAGGCGGTGACCCCCGGTCAGGGTCAGTCGGTTCGCGTCTCGGGCGTGCAGGTCGGCGACATCGGCGGGGTCACGCTGAAGAACGGCCAGGCCGTGGTCACCATGGACATCAACCAGAAGTACAAGCGCCTGATCCACCAGGACGCGACCGCGCTGCTGCGCCCGCGCACCGGCCTCAAGGACATGTTCATCGAGGTCGATCCCGGATCCAAGGCTTCACCGGTGGCCAAGCCCGGATACACGATCCCGGTGGCCAACACCGCGCCGGACGTCAACCTCGACGAGGTCCTGGCTTCGCTGGACGGCGACACGCGCCAGTACCTCGACCTGCTGGTCAACGGCGCCGGTCACGGCCTGCAGGGCCAGGGCGGAAACGAGCTGGCCCAGGTGCTCGAGCGCTTCGAGCCCACCCATCGGGACCTGGCGCGGCTCAACAGCGCGGTCGCGGTCCGGGGGGCCAACCTCCGCCGGCTGGTCAACTCGCTGCAACGGCTGAACACCGCGCTGGCGGGCAAGCAGACCCAGATCGTCTCGCTCGTCGACGCCAGCTCCAAGGTGTTCCGGGCCTTCGCCTCCCAGGACGCCAACGTCAGCCGCGCCGTGGCCGACCTGCCGGCGACGCTCAGGCAGACCACGGCGACGCTGGGCAAGGTGCGGACGTTCGCCGCGGAGCTCGGTCCAACCGCGTCGAACCTGCTGCCGGCCGCCCGAGCGCTGCCGCAGGCCAACCAGGCGCTCGCGGCGCTGGCCCGACCGAGCGCGCCGATCATTCAGAACCAGATCCGTCCGTTCGTCGTCGCCGCCCGGCCGGTGGTGCGCAACCTCAAGCCCGCCGCGGTCAACCTGGCCAAGGCCACGCCCAGCCTGACCAAGGTGTTCACCATCCTGAACCACTTCGTCAACCTCCTCGGCTACAACCCGGGTAACGCGATCCACGGCTACCTGTGGTGGCTGGCCTGGGCCGATCACAACGCTCGTTCTCTGTTCGCCCTCCAGGACGGCAACGGCGACTACCGCCAGCTGTTCCTGCAGGCCAGCTGCGCCACGCTGGCCCAGATCGCCAACGGTGTCAACGGCACGGTGGCGGAGTTGGTGCTCAACCTGACCCCGATCCTCACGAACCTCGGACTCTGTCCGAAGCAGGCAGCGGCCGACGCCCACGCCTACCAGCGCTATCAGCAGGGCCAGCTGAGCAGTCGCTCCCCCCACAGCTCCGGTGCCGCCCCAAGCGCGACCCAGGGCAGCAACGTCCCGTTCCGCCCACTGCTACCGACGAACTAATGGAAACCCGCTCGCCATCCATCGCCAGGATCGCCACGATGACGCTGTTCGCGCTCTCGTGCGCGGGACTGCTGCTGTTCCTCTGGCTGTCCTTCGGCGGGACGCTCCCGTTCAATCCCCAGGGTTACGAGGTGCGGATCTCATTCCCCTACGCCGACCAGCTCGCCACCCAGGCCGACGTCCGGATCGCCGGGGTATCGGTCGGTCAGGTGATCGGCAAGTCACTCGATCCCCAGGGCAACCGTACGATCGCCACGATCCAGATGCAGAAGAAGTTCGCGCCGCTGCACCAGGACGCGCGGGCAATCCTGCGCCAGAAGACGATCCTCGGCGAGACCTACGTCGAGCTGACCTCCGGCAGCCCCCACAGTCCAGCCGTGCCCGACGGGGGCCTTCTGTCACGGGGGAAGGTCCAGACGGCCGTGCAGCTGGACCAGGTGTTCAACGCGCTGGATCCCAAGACGCGGGCGGCGTTCCAGCAATGGCAGCAGGAGCTGGCCCGGGCGCTGCACGGCAACGCTCAGAACCTCAACGACGTGCTGGGGAACCTGCCGAGGTTCGCCGCCGACGCCACCGACATCCTGCAGGTGCTCGACGTTCAGCACGGCGCCGTGGTCAACCTGCTTCGCAACGGCGGCACCGTGTTCGCCGCGCTGTCGCGCGACCAATCCGCCCTGCGCAACCTGATCACCACCGGGGAGACGACCTTCGCCACGACGGCGGCCAACAACAACGCGCTGGCCGACACCTTCCACGTGTTCCCGACCTTCCTCAACGAGACGAAGGCCACGATGACCCGCCTGCGGACGTTCACCACCAACACCGACCCGCTGCTCAAGGAGCTCGAGCCGGTGGCGGCGGACCTCGGACCGACGCTGACCGCGGTCCGCACGCTGTCCCCGGACCTGCGGCGGCTGTTCACCAAGCTCGGTCCGCTGATCACCGTTTCCAAGACGGGCCTGCCCGGACTCCGCGACGTGCTGGTCGGGGCCAAGCCGCTGCTCAAGTCGGTCGGTCCGTTCCTGTCCGAGCTCAACCCGATCCTCAGTTGGCTATCGCTGCACCAGCAGCTGCTCTCCGACTTCATCTCCGCCGGTGCCGCAGGGCTCGCCAGCAAGACCGTCGCCTTCGGCGCCGGCGGCAGCGGTCACTACCTGCGTCAGTTCTCGCCGGTCGGGAGCGAGACGCTGTCGATCTCCTCCACGCGAGATCCGTTCAACCGCGGCAACACTTATCCCAGTCCGCTGTGGCTGGCCAACCCGAACTACCTGCGGCAGAACATTCCGCCCGCGTTCGACTGCAAGAACACCGGTGCCGGCGGTGATGGGTCGATCGCCAGCAACGGTCTGCCCGCGCCGCTGGGCCGGCCGGCGTGCTGGGTCCAGCCCCTGCTGCCCGGTGCCCCCTCGCAGTATCAGATCCCGCAGATCAAGCGGGCGACATACTCGTCGCGCTGAGGCCGCGCTCGCGTCAGGCGGCCGCGGTGACCGAGTGCGAGGCGCTCGAGGTGCTCTGCGACAGCCCGTCGAGCAATAGTTCGGCGAGCTTCGCGTGACCGGTCACCGTGAGGCCGTGGCGGTCGTGACCGGGCGACAATGCGCTGACCCAGGCGGCGGTGTCACCGCTGACCGCGGCGTCCGGAGCCTCCGGGACGGCTTCCTCGACCTGGCCGGCGCCGCCCGCGAACGAGACCGAGTAGGCGGCGGGGCGGCCGTCGGGCTTGGCGTCGGTCACGGTCACAGCGATGGTCCCCGCCACGCCGGCGGGGTCGATCAGCCCGGGAACGAGCCGGAAGATCGCCCCGACGTCGACGCACTCGGCCGGGCGCGGCGCGCTCCAGGCCCACTCGAAGCCCCAACGGGCCAGCTCGCCGAGGATCGGCATCAGCTCCGTCGCCCGTTCGGTGAGGGCGTAGTCGACGCGCGGCGGGACCTCGCGGTAGCGCTTGCGAGTGAGCATTCCGTCGGCCACCATCCGGTTCAGCCGCGAGCGCAGCTGCTCGGTGGAGATCCCGGGAAGCACGCGCTGGAGCTCGACGAAGCGCCGAGGGCCGGAGGCCAGATCGCGGACGATCAGCAGCGTCCACTTGTCCCCAACTAGATCGAGGGCGCGGGCATCGGGCGACCACTGGTCATACGGATGCCGCTTGGGCGGCGGTAACTGGGGCATGGTTCCCTCAACTTGGACGGGTGATTTGGCCTACCTACCAACTTTGAGTCTAACGGACGGGGCAACGGGTTAGACGCAATGCACAAACTTGCCGGCGAAGTTTGCGCCAGTTTCCGGGCCTGGTGACGTTGTGGCGATTGATGGGAAACGTGATTTTCCTCGCCGAACGTCTGGCCGACCGGTCGCGGGCATCGGCGAGCTCGCCGGCCGCATTCTTCTTCGATCTCGTCTGTCCGTTCTCCTACCTGGCCGCCGAGCGCGTCGAGCGGATCCTCGGCGAGGTCGAGTGGGTCCCCACCCCGGCCTCGGTGCGCGGGGACCGCGCGGCGCCGGTGGGCAACGAGACGCTGATCGACCGGGCCGAGCGGCGCGCGAACGAACTGCGGCTGCCGCTGATCTGGCCCGATCCGTTTCCCGCGGATTGCACCGAGGCGCTGCGGGCCGCGGGGTTCGCCGCCGAGCAGGGCGAGGGCGCCCGCTTCGCGCTGGCGGCGTCACGTCTCGCGTTCTGCGGCGGATTCGATCTGGCCGACACCGAGATCCTGGCCGCGGCCGCCGAGGCCGCCGGGCTCCGCGTCGACGATTGTCTGGCGGCGGCCAAGGATCCCGACCGGGACGCGCAACTCGAGGCGACCGCGCGCGGATTGCTCGCGCGCGGCGTGGGCGAGCTTCCGGCGATCCGCGTCGAGCGACGGTGGTTTGAGGGCGAGCGCAGCGTGACCGAGGCATCGGCGCTGCTGCGGGCCCGAACGCTGTACGAACGTCCGCTGGCGCCGGCAGGTTGAGCCTGCGCTGAGCGTGAGAGCGTGCGGTCGCTGGGGCGAAGTTGGCGACCGTTGGGGCACAGGATGAGCGGCTGCGGGGGCGGAGCCGTTCATCCGTGTCCCGGGACCCTGCCAGACTGGCAGGCACGTGATCGCGACACCGTCAACACGGCCGGTGTCCGAGTGACGCGGCGCGCCGCCGGCGTGGTCAAGCGCTTCTGGCGTCTCGCCTGGGAGGCCAACATCACCGGCCTGGCCTCGATGGTCGCCTACACCATGCTGCTCGGGGTGATTCCCGTCGCGCTGCTCGGGCTGTTCATCGCCGGACAGGTGCTCTCGAGCGCCGCGGTCCAGACCAGCGTGCTGCGCGATCTCCACGAGGTGTTCCCGGGGTCGGCCGCGCACACGCTGAGCTCGCTCCTGCAAGAGGTCCAGGGCTCCACGACCAGCACCGGGATTCTCGCGTTGGTGGCCAGTCTGTGGCTGGCCTCGTCGTTCTGGGGAGCGCTTGACACCTCGTTCAGCCGGATCTACGGCTGCGCCTCTCGCAGGTGGCTCGAGCAGAAGCGCTTCGGGGTCGTGATGGTGGGCGTGGTGATCGTGTTCATGGTGGCCACGGTCGCGGTCCCGACCGCCCAGAGCTTCCTCAAGGCCGGCGCCAGCGACCTGCCGTTCGACCTGGCCCACGTGGCGGCGTTCGTCTACGCGGCCTCGCTGGCGATCAGCTTGACGCTGCTGTTCGGCTGTCTGGCGCTGATCTACTCGCGCGTGCCCAACTGCCCGGTGCCGTGGCGCGCCGTGTGGCCGGGGGCGCTGGCGGCGAGCATGGTCATCGGCCTCGTCGACTACGCGTTCCCCGCCTACCTCTCGAACATCTCGACGATCGCCCGGTTCGAAGGCACGATCGTGTTCGTGCTGATCGTGCTCGCCTGGTTCTACGTGCTGGCGCTGATCATCCTCGGCGGGGCCGTGCTCAACGCGCTTCGCCTGCACGTTCCCAGCCCGGCGGCCACCGCGGTGGCGTCCGGCGCGCCGGCGGCCAGTGGCGAGGTCGCCGAGGGGTGAGGCTTCAGGGCCGGGCGTGTTAGCGTGCAGCCCGTGGCAACCGAAGCGGCCACCGAGCTACACGGCGGGCGGCTGATCGCCAGGCGCCTGAAGGCCCACGGAGTGACCAAGCTGTTCACGCTGTCGGGCGGACACCTGTTCTCGATCTACGACGGCTGCCGGGCCGAGGGAATCGACCTCGTCGACGTCCGGCACGAGCAGACGGCGGCGTTTGCCGCCGAGGGCTGGGCGAAGGTCACGCGCTCGCTCGGCGTCTGCGCGCTGACCGCCGGGCCCGGGGTCACCAACGGTATGAGCGCGCTGGCCTCGGCCGGCCAGAACCATTCACCCGTCCTGGCGCTGGCCGGACGCGCGCCGCAGGCGCGCTGGGGCCAGGGCTCGCTGCAGGAGATCGACCACGTACCGTTCGTGCGGCCGCTGGTCAAGCTCGCCGCGACCCCGGACGGCACCGCCGAGATACCCGGGCTGGTCGACGAGGCGATCCGGGTCGCGCTGACCCCGCACTCGGGGCCGACCTTCCTCGACTTCCCGCTCGACCAGGTGTTCAGCAGCGCCGCCGAGCCCGAAACCGACGACGGGACCGGGCCGCCCCGGCCGTGGACGGGGCCCGGCGCCGACCAGCCGGCGGTCGACCGAGCGGTGACGGTGCTGCGCGACGCCGAGCGGCCGGTGATCATGGCGGGCACCGGGCTCTACTGGGGCCGGGGGGAGACGGCCCTGCGGGCGCTGGCCGAGGAGCTGCAGATCCCGGTGTTCCTCAATGGCCTGGCCCGCGGCTGCCTGCCGGCCGACCACGAGCTGTTCTTCTCCCGGGTCCGGGGCAGCGCCCTGAAACAGGCCGACGTGGCCCTGGTCATCGGCGTGCCGCTCGATTTCCGGCTCGGCTTCGGCGCCGCCTTCGCGCCCGACGCCGAGATCCTGGCCATCGACGTGGCCGAGCCGGTGCGCGACCATCCTCGCCCGGTGGCGGCCGAGCTCTACGGGACGCTCCCGGCAACGCTCGAGGCGCTGCGCCGAGGCGCCGCGGGGGGCGGCGATCACTCCGGCTGGGTGAAGTCGCTGCGCGAGTCCGAGACCGAGAAGCGGGCGGCCGAGGCCCCGGAGCTGACCGATCCGCGCGTCCCGCTGCACCCCATGCGGGTCTATGGGGAGTTGGCGCAGCTGCTGCCCCGTGACGCGATCGTGATCGGCGACGGCGGCGACTTCGTGTCCTACGCGGGACGGCTGATCGATTCCTACGAGCCGGGTTGCTGGCTGGACCCCGGGCCCTACGGATGCCTCGGCTCCGGGCCGGGCTACGCCCTGGCCGCCAAGCTCGCCCACCCCGACCGCCAGGTCGTGCTGCTGCTCGGCGACGGCGCCTTCGGCTTCGCGGGGATGGACTTCGACACGCTCGTGCGCCACCACGTCGCCGTCATCGGCGTGATCGGCAACAACGGCATCTGGGCGCTCGAGAAGCACCCGATGGAGGCCATCTACGGCTATTCGGTGGTGGCCGACCTCACCCCGGAGACCCGCTACGACCGCGTCGTCGAAGCCCTCGGCGGCCACGGCGAGCTCGTCCGCGAACCCGGCCAGCTCCGCGGCGCCTTCGAGCGAGCACTCGAGTCCGGCCAGCCGTCCCTAATCAACGTCCTCACCGACCCCACCGTCGCCTACCCCCGCCGCTCCAATCTGGCGTAATGGCTCGTCCGTCCCGCAGCGACGCGAGGGAATCGCCCCCTGGGCGATTCCCTTAAGCCTGGTCGCCCCCGGGCGATCAGGCCGTTAACGAAAGCCGCCCGCAACTTGCGGGCGACTTCCGATCCAGGTTTGGCCCAATCGGGACGGGCAGGGGTACGTGCCAGATAGGGCCGATTAAGTGGCTCGGACGGCGGGAGGCGCCGATGTCTGCGGCTTCGCCCGAGCCTATGTGTGGGTCTCAAAGCGCTAGGCGTTTCTCAACCCGCGACAATTGTGGCCCCTGGACGCTCTCGCGGCAATAGGACATTCGTCCAGTACCCCCGCGGAACTCCTAGACAAAGAATTTCGCGCGGTCACCCGCTCGCCGGCGCCGGGGGGCATCACCAATAAACTCGACTGAATCTGTTGACTTAGGTTCGAAATGGTTATCCTGGAGGGTATGCGGGAGCTATTCTCCTTTCCCAACCCCGTAAACGAGAAGGCCGCGCGGGTCGTCGCCGGCGTGGTGCTGGCCACGGTCGTCCTGACGTTGCTGACCACGTGGTACTGGCTGCTGATCCCGCTGGTTTACGGGTTCTGGGCCCGCGTGCTCACCGGCCCCACGCTGAGTCCGCTCGGCTGGATGGCCCAGAACGTGATCGCGCCGCGCCTGGGCGAGACCCAGCCGGTGCCGGGGCCGCCCAAGCGGTTCGCCCAGGGGATGGGCGCCGTGATGTCGACGGCGGCCCTGGTGCTCGCGCTGATCGTGGGCGACCGCGCGGCCGCGGACGGCGTGCTGATCGCCTTCCTGCCCGCGGCCGGACTGGAGTCGATCGTCGGCTACTGCCTGGGCTGCCAGGTGTTCGGCCGGCTGATGCGGATCGGAATCGTGCCCGAGTCGGTTTGCGCCGAGTGCGCCGACATCAGCCTGCGGCTAAAGGCCCAGGGCCGCGCCGCGGAGGATGTCGTGTTCTGAGACCTCGACCTCCCGGAGCCCGAACCGGGCCATCACCTCGCCGAGGATCACGATTCCGGGGAGGATGGTGGGGGCTCGCGCGGGGTGCAGGCCGGGCACCCGCTCGCGCTCGGAGCGCGGCATCCCAGCGAGCCGCGCCAGGATCCGCTCTCGCTGATCTTCGCCCAGCACGTATCCGTGGACCAGCTCGGAGTCGTAAGGATCGAGCGCCTGGGCGATCGCCGCCAGCGAGGTCGGCGTGCCGGCCACGGCAATCGCGTGCCGCACCGCGTCCCGGCAGCGCTCCGGCACCGCCGCGGAGATGATCGTCCGCACGTCGCCGGCCACCGCGTCCAGCTCGGCCGCCGAGGGCGGATCGCCGTGGATGTGGCGCTCGGATTGACGGACGACGCCGGCCTGGGTCGAGACGTGAAAATCGACGTCCCGTCCGGAGCCGATCACCAGCTCGGTCGAGCCGCCGCCGATGTCGATCACCAGCGTCGGGCGGTCATCGGCGGGGTCGCGATCGCTGGTCGCGCCGAGGAACGTCAGCCGTGCCTCCTGCTCGCCGGAGAGGATGTGGGCCTCGAGCCCGTAGCGATCCTGTACGGCCCGGCGGAACGCCTCCCCGTTGGCCGCGTCGCGGACCGCGCTGGTCAGCACGGCGATCGCGCGGCCGACCCGTTGGCCCTCGATCGCCGTCCGGTAGTCCTCCAGGGTGGCGAACACCCGCTCCGTCGCCTCGGGGCTGAGCGCGCCTCCGGAGTCGACGCCGGCGCCCAGGCGCGTGACCTCGGTCCGGCGCTCGAGCTCGTCGGTGACCCGCCCCTCGGCCAGCTCGGCCACTAGCAGGCGCGTGGAGTTGGTGCCGATGTCGACCACGGCGACGCGGTCCGGGCCGCCGCCGTCGGTGGCCATCTAGGGCACCGGGTGGGGCATTGGCCGGCCGTCGAGCGCGGCCAGCAGGTTCTCCACCGCGAGCTCGGCCATCCGGGCTCGCGCGGTCCTGGTCGCCGAGCCGACGTGGGGTGTGAGGATCAAATTGGGGGCATCGAGCAGCGGGTCATCCGGCTGGGGGGGCTCGGGGTCGGTGACGTCGAGCGCGGCTCCGGCGATCGCGCCGTCGTGCAGCGCCCGGGCCAGCGCGGCCTGGTCGACGATCGGCCCGCGCGCGGTGTTGATCAGGATCGCGTCGGGTTTCATCGCCTCCAGCGCCGCGGCGTCGATCAGATGATGGCTCTCGGGGGTCAGCGGACAGTGCAGCGAGACGAAGTCGGCTCGACCCAGCAGCCCGGCCACCGCCTCGCGGTCGCGGGCGCCGGCGTGGATCACCTCCATCTCGAACCCGGCGGCGCGGCGCGCCACCGCCCGGCCGATCCGCCCCATCCCGATGATCCCCAGGCTCGCGCCATGGACGTCGGCGCCGAGCCAGGCGCCGGGTTCCCAGGTCACCCACTCGCCGCCGCCGGCGGCCATTATCGCCTCGGGCAGGCGGCGCGCGGCGGCCAGGAGCAGCGCAAAGGTCAGGTCCGCAGTGGCCTCGGTGAGCACGTCGGGCGTATTGCCCACGGCGATCGCCCGGCTGCGGGCCGCCTCGAGGTCGATGTTGTCGACGCCGACCGCGAAGTTGGAGATCGCCCGCAACCGCGGGCTGGCCTGCAGCAGCTCGGCGTCAACCCGGTCGGTGAGCAGCGACAGCAGCCCGTCGGCCTCGGCGGTCGCGTCGCGCAGCTGCGCGGGGGAGGGCGGCATCCGGCCCGGCCATACCTCGACCTCGTGGACGCCGGCCAGACGCTCCAGCGCGGGACCGGGCAGCTCTCGGGTCACGAAACAGCGCGCCATCGCCGGGAGATTCTCGCGGGTTCGCGGGGGCCTTGGTGGCTTGGGTTGAATTATTCAACCCCAGCCATAACAAGAGGCCTTCGCGGCCCGAAGCAGACACCGCACTCCGGCGCGTCAGCGAGTCAGCGGCGCTGTCACACACCGGCGACCCACCTTCGGCCCGGGTCGGCCAAACCCGAATCCATAAAAATGCTGTTCGGCGCTAGTGGCCGGCTTCGGCCACCGGCTGGCCCTGGGGCATGGCCACCCGCGTGGGGACCCGGCGGGGCAACCCGATCAGCGCGACCAGGGCGCCGACGATGGCGAAGATCGCCCCGACGGCGAAGGCCAGGTGAAAGCCGCTGGTCAGCGCGGCGAGGGCGCTGGTCCCGGCGTGGTGAAGGTCGCTGCTGGTGCGCGAGGCGGCGATCGTGGCCAGGATGGCCAGGCCGAGTGCGCCGCCGAACATCCGCGAGGTGTTGACCAGGCCGGAGGCCAGCCCGGCCTCGCGGGGCTCGACTCCGGCCACCGCCGAGATCGTGCCGGTCACGAACGCGAACCCGATCCCGATGGCGATCAGCAGGCTGCCGGGCAGCACGTCGGCGAGGTAGCTGCCGTGGACCGGCAGGCGGGTGAACAGGAGCAGGCCGATGGCCTGGGAGGTCATCCCCGCCACCAGCAATCGCTTCGGGCCGATTCGCTGCACGATGCGCGAGGCGATCGTCGAGCCGGCGATGATGCAGATGGTCATCGGCAGGAAGGCGAACCCGGCCTTCAGCGGCGAGTACCCGAGCACCTGCTGGAGATAGAGGGTGAGGAAGAACCACATCCCGAACGTCGCCGCGCCGACCAGCACCACGGTGACGTTGGCCGCGCTGAGGGTGCGGGAGCGGTAGATCCGCAGCGGCATCAGCGGTGACTGGGCGAACTTGCCCTCGATCAGGACGAACCCGGCCAGCAGCGCGATCCCCGCGCCGATCAGCGCCAAGGTAGAGGCGTCGCCCCAGCCGGTGGTGTCGGTGCGGACGATCCCGAAGACCAGCAGCGAGAGACCGAGCGTGGCCGTGAACGCGCCGGGCAGATCGAACCCGCGGTGGCGCTCGCGGTCGCGGCCCTCGGCCACGACGCGCTGGGTATAGAGGGCGGCGAGCAAACCGATCGGGACGTTGATGAAAAGGATCCAGCGCCAGTTCAGGACATCGGTGAGCACGCCGCCGAGGATCACGCCGGCGGCGCCGCCAGCGCCGCCCATCGCGCCCCAGATGCCGACAGCGCGATTGCGCTCCCTGGTTTCGGTGAAGGTGGTGGTGAGGATCGAGAGGGAGGCTGGAGCGATGATCGCGCCGCCCAGCCCCTGGACCAGGCGGGCGCCGATCAGCATGCCCTGGCTGGTGGCCAGGCCGCCGGCCAGCGACGCCGCCGAGAACAGCAACAGACCGGCCACGAACACCAGCCGGCGCCCGAGCAGGTCGGCGGCGCGGCCGCCCAACAGCAGGAAGCCGGCGAAGGTCACCGTGTAGGCGTTGACCACCCACTGCAGCCCGCTCTCGGAGAAGCCCAGCGCCTTGTGGATCGACGGCAGGGCGACATTGACCACCGAGACGTCGAGGATCACCATGAACTGCGCCAGGCAGCACAGGGTCAGGGTGGCGGTCAGGTGCTTGTTCTTGGACTGAGTCGGGGTGTCGGACACGGAACTCCTCGGATGCAGCAGTACGATGACTGTCGAACAGAGTATCAAGTTCGATGATCGTCGTACTATCAGGCCATGGCCACATCCGCGACTGACCTCGCCATCTCCTCGCAGGAGCCCGGCGACTGCACGCCGGCGCATCCCGCGGTGACCGAGATCGAGCTGGCCTCCGTGCTCCATGCCCTCAGCGACCCGATCCGCCTGAAGATCGTGGCCACGCTGGCCTGCGGCGGAGAGCGAACCTGCAGCAGCATCGACCTACCCGTGGTCAAATCCACCTGTACGCACCACTTCCGGGTGCTGCGCGAGGCCGGCGTGATCCGGCAGCGGCTGGAGGGCAAGACCCGTCTGAACTCGCTGCGCCGCGCGGAGCTCGAGCAGCGCTTCCCGGGCCTGGTGCAGGCGGTGCTCGGTGCGGCCGCGAGCGCTAGCGCGGATACCTGAATGTGAGCACGATCGAGCAGCACCAGCTCGGCGACTCGGGGCTGAGACTGCCGCGGATTGCACTGGGCTGCGGGAACTTCGGGGGCATCGGATCGGCTCCGGAGTTCTTCGGCCAGGGGCTCGAGGCCGAGCAGGCCGGCGCACTGATGGACGCCGCGTGGGAGATGGGGATCACCTGGTTCGACACCGCCGACGCCTACGGCGGCGGCCGCAGCGAGCGGATGATCGGCGAGTGGATTCGCGCGCGGGGCGCGCGGCCGTCGCTGACCACCAAGACCTTCAACCCGATGGACGACGACGCCGACCAGGGCCTGGCCCCCGAGCGGATCGTCCGGCAGCTGGCGACCAGCCTGGAGCGCCTGGGAGTCGAGTCGGTGGAGCTGTACCTGGCGCACGACTACGACCCCGCCGTGCCCGTGGGCGAGACCTTGGGGGCGTTCGACGAGCTGGTCGGCGCCGGCCGGATCCGGGCCTACGGCGTCAGTAACTTCACCGCGCCCCAACTGTCGTCGGCGTTATGCGCCGGGACGCCGGTCGCGGTGCAGAATGCGCACTCGCTGCTCGAGCGCGGCGACGAGGCCGAGCTGCTGCCGCTGTGCGCCCGCCGCCAGGTGGCCTACCTGGGCTTCAGCCCGCTCGGCGGAGGTTGGCTGACCGGCAAGTACCGCCGCGGGCAGCCGTTCCCGGCCGGCTCGCGGATGACCCAGCGCCCGGAGCCCTATGCCGGTCTGGTGGCCGAGGCGACCTTTGCCCGGCTCGAGCGCCTGGAGGCGATCGCCGCCGAGCGCGGCGTCTCGATGGCCGCGGTCGCCCTGGCCTGGCTGCTCGCCGACGACCGGGTCAGCCAGATCGTCGTCGGGCCGGGCCGGCCGGAACAGCTGGAGCCCGTCCGCGAGGCGCTGGAGCACCCGCTGAGCGCCGCCCAGCGCGAGCACATCGGCGGGCTGTTCAGCTGATGCAGGTGCTCGTGCTCTCGCATGCCGACGTGATCGCGGCGCTCTCGCCGGAGGCCTGCGAGCAGGCGATGGCCGAGGTCCTGGCCGCCCGCGCCGCCGAGCGCGCGCACATGCCGCTGCGCACGGTGATGGCACCACCGGACGCCCAGGGCTTCATGGGGCTGATGCCGGCCTGGCGCGGGGACCCGCAACCGGCGTTCGCGCTCAAGGCGATCTGCATCATGCCCGGCAACCCGGCGCGCGGGCTCGACGCCCACCAGGGGACGGTGACCGTGTTCGACGCCGAGACCGGCGTGCCGACGGCGATCCTCGATGCCTCGGCGGTGACCCAGATCAGGACCGCCGCGGTCAGCGCCGTGGCCACCCGGAAGCTGGCCCGGTCCGATGCCCGCACGCTGGGGATCCTCGGTTCGGGCGTCCAAGGCGAAGCCCACCTGCACGCGCTGGCGCGGGTGCGCTCGTTCGAGCGGATCCGGATCTACTCACCCAATCGTGAGCACGTCGAGGAACTGGTGGAGCGCGCCGGGGTGCTCTACGGGGACGGCCCGCTCGAGGTGCTGGGCGCCGCCAGCGCGGAGCAGGCGGTGCGCGGCGCCGATGTCGTCGTGCTGGCCACCAGCTCGCGGGAGCCGGTCCTGCGCCGCGAATGGCTGGCGCCCGGTGCGCATATCAACGCGGTGGGCGCCAGCACGCCCGCCGCCCGCGAGCTCGATGTGGAGACCGTCGCGGCCGCCGCGCTGTTCTGCGACAGCCGCGAGTCGCTGCGGGCCGAGGCGGGCGAGTTCCAGCTGGCGATCCGCGAGCGCGCGATCTCCGGCGAGGATCACCTCCGGGCCGAGCTCGGCGAGGTCCTGGCCGGCGTGCGGCCGGGTCGGAGGTCGGCGGAGGAGCTGACGCTGTTCCGGTCGCTGGGCCTGGCGGTGGAGGATCTGGCGGCGGCCCAGGTGGCGGTGACGGTGGCCCAGCGAGACGGGTTGGGCGTGGAGGTCGAGCTGTGATCGAGCTGGCCGAGATCCAGAAGGCGCGCGAGCGGATCCGGGGCGTGGCCGTGCGCACGCCGCTGATCCGCTGGCACGTGGATACCCCGGCCGAGATCTACCTGAAGCTGGAGCTGCTGCAACCGATCAACTCGTTCAAGATCCGGGGGGCGACCAACGCCGTCCGCCTGGCGCCGGTCGGAGCCAGCCGGCAGGGGCTGGTCACCGCCAGCGCGGGGAACATGGCCCAGGGGGTGGCCTGGGCGGCCCGTGAGCTGGGGGTGCCGGCCACGATCGCGGTACCCGAGCACGCGCCGGAGGCAAAGCTGTCGGCGATCGAGCGGCTCGGCGGCCGCGTGCTTCCGATGCCCTACGACGACTGGTGGCAGGTGATCGTCACCGGAACCGTGCCCGGGGTCGAGGGCCTGTTCGTTCACCCCGTGCAGGACGCCGGGGTGATGGCGGGCAACGGCACGATCGGGCTGGAGATCCTGGAGGACCTGGCCGATCCCGACGCGATCGTGATCCCCTACGGCGGCGGCGGGCTGACCGTGGGGGTCGCCAGCGCGGTCAAGGCGCTGTCCCCGGCCACCAAGATCTACACCGCCGAGCCTGCGACGGGAGCGGCGCTGGTGGCGGCGCTGGCAGCCGGCGGTCCGGCCGACGTCGCCTATGAGCCCTCGTTCGTCGACGGGTCCGGCAGCCGCCGGGTGCTCGACTCGATGTGGCCGCTGGTGGCGCCGCTGGTCGACGACGCGTTCGCGGTGAGGGTCAGCGACGCGGAGAGGGCGGTGAGGATGCTGGCCGAGCGGGTGCGGGTGATCGTGGAGGGGGCCGGCGCGCTGGCCCCGGCGGCGGCCCTGGCCGGGCGGGCGGGCACCGGCAAGGTGGTGTGCATCGTGTCCGGTGGGAACATCAACCTGAAGAAACTGGCGGAGATCCTCGGGGGCGCTGCATAAGGAGGTGGGTGGTGACTGATTTCCAGAGACCCGTGCTCCCCGGAAGCGGGGCGAGCGACTACGAGCGCTACCTGCGCACGGACGAGCTGCTGGCCCTGCAGAAGACCAGCGCGGAACGGGTGCACCGCGACGAGCTGCTGTTCCAGACCGTCCATCAATCCTCGGAGCTGTGGCTGAAGCTGGCCGGCACCGAGGTCGACGACGCGGCTGGGTGGGTCGAGCACGGAGACGTGGAGCCGGCGCTGCGGATGCTGCGGCGTGCGGTCCTCTGCTTGCGCTACATCACCGACCAGCTCGACATGCTGAACCAGCTGGACCCGTGGGAGTATCAGAAGATTCGCGTCGTCCTGGGACACGGCAGCGGCTTCGATTCGCCCGGGTTCCGGCGCCTTCCGGCCGTCACCAAGCGGATCTCGGCGGCGTTCGATGCGCGGCTCGCGGCGGCGGGACTGTCCTTGATCGACCTCTATCGCCACGGCCGCGAGCACGAGCAGCTCTACCAGCTGGCCGAGCTGTTGACCGAATGGGACGAGCGGATCTGGGTGTGGCGCTTCCGCCACTACGCCACGGTCGCTCGCGCGCTGGGCGAGGATTCGATCGGCACCCAGGGCACCCCGGTGCAGGTCCTGGGCAAGCTGATCGCCCAGCGGCAGCTGCCTCGGTTGTGGGAGACGCGGAGCCGGCTGGTCGAGCTCTTCGACGCGGAGCGAGCGGCGTCGGACGGCACCGAGTAATCACGAATCCCGGCTTGTGGGGGTCTTGGGTTGAATAGTTCAACCCGAGGCCCCAACCTTGTCCCGGAATGACTGACAGCAGACCTCGGGATGGCTGGTCCGTCCACCTGCCGCCTCGGGCGGACGCGAACGATCTCGGGCTGCTGCGCGACGAGAGCCTGCCCGGGCGCTGGACGCGGCTGTGGTCCGAGCGCCCGTCCTGGCCGCAGCTGCGCGATGTCGACGATCGGTGGCTGAGCAGCGACGAGCTGGAGTCGCGCTCCCGTGCGGTGGCCGGACGGTTTCGGGCCGCTGGGTTGGCCGCCGGAGACCGCTTGGCGGTGGCCGGGGAGACCTCGGCGAACCTGGTGAGCACCTACGTCGGGGCGCTCCGAGCCGGCCTGGTCGTCGTCCCGCTCAACCCGGCCTACACCCGGGCCGAGGTCGCGAAGGTTCTGGCCGACGCCGCGCCCGCCGCGGCCGCGGTCGACTCCGCCGAGCGGGCAAGCTGGATCACCAAGGCCGCCGAGCGGGAGATCCCGGTCTGGTTTATCGACGCACCGCTGCCAGAAGGTGGCACGGACCCCGACGCGGAGATCGACCGCGTGGGGGCCGATGACCCGGCCCTGCTCATCTACACCTCGGGGACGACGGGAAAACCCAAGGGCGCCCGGCTGACCCACGGCAACCTGCTGGCCAGCGCCACCGCGGTCCAGCTGGCCTGGCGCTGGAGCCCGGAGGACCGCCTGCTGCTGACCCTGCCGCTGTTTCACGTGCACGGGCTCGGCGTGGGGTTGATCGGCACGCTGAGCGCGGGCGCGGCGGTCGAGCTGCGGCCGCGGTTTGAACGCGACGACGTGCTCGAGCGCGCCGGCGCTGGCGCCTCGATGCTGTTCGGCGTGCCCACGATGTACCAGCGCCTGGCCGCCTCCGACGAAGTCGATCGTCTGCGCGCTTTTCGGTTGCTGGTGTCCGGCTCGGCCCCGCTGCCGCCGTCGGTGGCCGAGGCGATCGGCGCCGCCGCCGGGCAGATTCCGCTCGAGCGCTACGGCATGACCGAGACGATCATGCTGACCTCCAACCCGTGCGACGGCCCGCGCTGGCCGGGGACCGTCGGGCTACCGTTCCCGGGAGTCGAGGTGCGGCTCGGCGACGATGACGAGATTCAGGTGCGCGGCCCCAACGTGATCACCGAGTACTACCAGCGCCCCGACGCCACGGCCGAAGCGTTCACCGGCGACGGCTGGTTTCGCACCGGCGATCTCGGGGAGCTCGACGAGCACGGTTACCTGAGGATCATCGGCCGCAGCAAGGAGCTGATCATCACCGGCGGCTTCAACGTCTACCCCCGCGAGGTGGAGGAGCAGCTACTGAGCCACCCCGACGTCGAGGAGGTGGCCGTGATCGGCCGGCCGAGCCAGGACTGGGGCGAGGAGGTGACCGCCGTCGTGGTGGCCGAGCGGCCGGTCAGCACCGAGGCGCTGCGCGAGCACGCCGCCGACGGGCTGGCGGGCTACAAGGTCCCCAAACGGTTCGAGTTCGTCGACGAGCTGCCCCGCAACGCCCTGGGCAAGGTCCTGCGCGGCGAGCTCAGCGGCCGTTGAAGCGGGCTCAGCGCTTGGCCGGTCAGCGGCCGTCGAAGCGCGGCGACCGGCGCTCGCGGCTGGCGCTCACGCCCTCGCGGAAGTCCTCGGTGGTGAACAGCTCGGCCTGCTCGGCCGCCTCGCGGTCGGTCGCGGCGTTGACGCGTTCGGCCAGGTCGCCGCGGATCGTGGCCCGCATCGAGCGCACGGCGATGGGCGCGCCGGCGGCGATCTCGGCGGCGAAGGCGTGGGCATGGGCGCGCAGCTCGTCCGGGGGCGCGAGCCGGTCGCACAGCCCGATGGCCAGCGCCTCCTCGCCTTTGACCGCCCGGCCGGTGAGCAGCAGCTCGGCCGCCCGCTGCTCGCCGATCGCCCGCGGCAGGGTCACGGTCAGCCCGAAGCCGTGATGGATGCCCAGGCGGGCGAAGTTGGCCTGAAACCGGGTCGGCGGGGCGGCCACCCGGAAGTCGGCCGACAGCGCCAGCCCGAGCCCGCCGCCGACCGCGGCGCCCTGGACGGCGGCGACGACCGGGAGGCCGGCGGCGAACAGGCGGTAGGCCTGCTCGTAGATGGCGCGGACGGCCAGCACCGCGCCGTCGCCGAAGTCGGCGCCGTCGCTGAAGTCGGCGCCGGCGCAGAAGTGGCGCCCGGTCGAGCTCAGGACGATCGCCCGACAGGCCGGATCGTCCTCGAGGCGCTCGTAGACATCGGCCAGGCCCCCCAGCATCGCCATGTCGAAGTGGTTGTGCGGCGGGTTGTCGAACTCGACGACGGCGACGTGATCGTCGCCTACGTTTACGGAGATATCCACGCGGTTCAGCCGGCTCGGGCGGCCTCGAGGGCGGCGACGAGCCGGTCGACCTCGTCGGCGGTGTTGTAGTGGATGAAGCCGATCCGGACGGCGTCCTGCTCGTAGCCGAGGCGCTTGTACAGGCCGAGCGAGTACCAGGAATCGTGGGCCCAGACGCCGATCTGGCGCTCGGCGCAGCTGAGCGCGATGTCGGCGGCCGGCACGCCCTCGACGTTGACCAGGAACGTCGGCACCCGGCCCTCCATTCCCGGCAGGCCGTAGACGGTGACCGCGTCGGAGATCGAGGCCAGGAAGCGCTCGCCCAGCGAGCGCTCGTAGCGCACGATCGTCTCGAACCCGCCGACCGAGTCGAGGTAGTCGATCGTGGCGTTGAAGCCGCACAGCAGCTCGTAAGCGAGGGTGCCGGTCTCGAAGCGGCGACCGAGCGGGGTCGTCGGCGCCGGCCGCGCCTTGTAGGGGCGCCAGGTCTCGAGCAGGGCCGCGCGCCCGTAGGCCATTCCCAGGTGCGGCCCGCAGAACTTGTACGGCGAGCAGATCAGGATGTCGGCGTCAATGGCCCGGACGTCGATCGGCTCGTGGGCGGCGTAGTGGACGGCGTCGATCCAGGCCAACGCCCCCGCGTCGTGGGCCATCCGGGCGACCCGGGCGGCGTCGGTCACCGTCCCGATCGCGTTGGACGCCCAGGCGAACGCCACCACCCGCGTGCGGGGACCGAGCTTCGCGGCGAGGTCGTCATAGTCCAGCGTGGTGTCATCGCGCAGCTCGATGGTCTTGACCACCAGGTCCCGGTCGTGGGCGAGCTCGAGCCACGGAGCGACGCCGCCGTCGTGGTCCAGCGCTGAGACGAGAATCTCATCGCCGGGGGCGAAACCCCGCCCGACGGTGCGCGAGAGCATGAAGTTCAGCGAGGTCATGTTCGCGCCGAAGATGATCTCGTGGGGGTCGCAGCCCAAAAAGCGGGCGGCCTTGGTCTCGGCCTCGGCGACGATCGCCGCGACCCGCCGGCTGGTGGCGTAGACCGCGCCCATGTTCGCGCTGGCCTCGCGTAGGGACCGGGCGATCGCCTGTCCGACCTCGTCGGGGACCTGGGTGCCGCCCGGCGCGTCCATGAACGCGAACCCGGTCTGCAGCGAGGCGAAACGGCCTCGTAGCTCCTCGATGCGACTGGTCTCGCTCAGCACTTCGGTCATCGGCAGCTCCTCCTCCGTGGGCGGCGCTGGGGACCGAGTCCGCGCCGCATGACAATCCGTCTCGGGACCGCGCTAACCGGATTGCAAGCTGTACCGGGTTGCACCGGACCCCCTCGCGGTGATTTGATCAGATTACAAGGTCAATCTGGGGCACTATCGACTTCATGGAGGACATGTGAGCATCCGCGTCACGCGCCGGGCGCAGGCCAGCTGGCAGGGAACGGTTCCCGACGGCGGGGGACGGATCGCGCTGGGCAGCGGAGCCTTCGAGGGGCCGTTCACGCTGAAGGCCCGGGTCGAGGATGTGGAGCGCGCGACCAACCCCGAGGAGCTGATCGGCGCCGGCGAGGCGGGCTGCTTCACGATGTCGCTGGCCAGCCTGCTGAGCGAAGCCGGACATCCCCCCGCCGACCTGCGCACGACCGCGAGCGTCAGGCTCGAGCAGCACGAGCAGGGCTTCACGATCACCCAGATCGCCATCAAGACCGTGGGCGAGGTCCCCGGCGTCGACGCCGAAACGTTCGCCCGGCTGGCCGCCGAGGCCAAGGCCACCTGTCCGGTGTCCCGCGCGCTGGCCGGCACCGAGATCACCATCGAGGCCACCCTTGCCGGGAGCTGACCGCGGCGGACGGCTTGCAGGTCGTGAGCACCCCGCCCCGAATCTGGCTTGACACAATGGGCTCGCTGACGGCACACGCGCGGGTGGTCGACTCCGGTTCGCCGGTCGCCAGCGCCGTCGGACAAACCGGGGCGAGCGTCCAGCCGACGCTGGGCGAGCACACCGGCTTTCCCGCGCTCGAGCAGGCGCTCCTCGAACTACCTCCCGGGAGCTCGCTGAGCTTCGAGACCGGGTCGGGCGAGCAGGTCCTGTTCGTCCTGGCCGGCGAGGTGCTGCTGCGCGTGGCCGGCGAGGTCAATTCGCTGGAGCGCGAGGCCGGGGCCTACATCCCCTCCGCAGAGCGTTATGAGCTCAGCAACCGCGGCGCCGAGATCGCCCGGATCATCACCGTCTGGATCCCCGACCAGGGCAGTGCCCCCGCCGGAGACGCCCAGTCCCCCGCCAACGATCTTCCTCGTCGCACCGCGGTCAGCCGGGTCTCGGACCAGATCGCCCAGGCCGCCACCACCGAGCGCGAATTCCGGATCCTCGCCGACCCGGACTCCGGCCTGCGCTCGGCCACGCACTTCGTCGGTTACATCCCGACGGCCCGCGCCCCCGAGCACTTCCACACCTACGACGAGGTCATCTGCGTGATCGAGGGCGAGGGCGTGTTCCACGCCGAGGGCGCCGACTCGCCGCTGGGACCCGGCTCGTGCATCCAATTGCCGGCGCGCACCGTCCACTGCCTTCAGAACACCGGTGCCGAGACGATGCGGGTGGTGGCGGTCTTCCGTCCTGCCGGTTCACCCGCGGCGGCGTACTACCCGGACGGCACCCTCGCCCAGGTCATCAAGCCCGACGAGCGCGGGGCCTGAGCAACCGAC